>NZ_JBTNDX010000032.1:0-41317 GCF_054510755.1 Pseudarthrobacter sp. MDT3-1
ACACCAGCCCCCGCCAAATACGTCGGGATCAACCTGCCCGAGACCAAAACACCCCAAAAACTAGCCCAGTGACTCCACACAGCTTGACAATTTTCGCGTTGCCCAAAAACCTGCATCAAGTGAGAGAGCGTTCGAGTTGGGCGGCGGTCTTTCGCGTAGGAGCGCATCGCGGCGCATCGGGAACCGGAGGTCGCACAGCGACCGGAGGTTTCCCTATGCGTCGTGTCTAAGCGACGGCGAAGGGCCGCTGTCCGGCGGACTTAAAGGGGCGGTCCGCGGACTAGCGTTCGCGCTGGGGGTCTCCGGCTACGGTTTTGGCGGCCTCGACTTCGAGCATGAGCGTGCCCTCTTCTTCGACCAGCAGTGCCTGGTACACGTGGGGTTTGCGCTTGTAGCTGAGGTAGGCGATGCAGCCGTTCGCTGCGGCCATCTTCTCCAGCATGATCTCCGACCCCGGCACCAGGAGCTGGCCGAGGGTAAGGCCAACGGTGTTCTCCTGGCCCACTTCATCGCCCAGGGCAGTGGTGCTGCGCGCGGCGATGGCCTTGGTGGCGCACACCCAGCGGCCCCAGACGCCCTTGCTCTCCAGCAGGCTGGGCTGCTGGTTCATGGGGACGGTGGCGGCGAAATAGCGGGTGTCGAAGCGGCGGTGCGCGAAGTCGGGGCTGCGCCAGTTGACGAGCGGCTTCAGCAGATCGGTCCGCAGCGAGAGTCCCCGCTTGGCGAGGAGCTCCGTGAAGGTCTTCTCCTGGTCGGCAACGGCCACACGGGCCCGCATCCAGTCCTGCGTTGACGTATTTTCCACGGTGGTGGACATGTCCGGCCCGGCAAGGAGCACGCCGGCTTCCTCAAAGAGTTCGCGGATGGCGCCCACCACGTGGCGCCGCGCCAGCCCGACGTCGTCCGTCCCCATCTGCTCGGCCCAATGCTGGGGTGAGGGGCCCAGCCAGCCGACGGCGTCGTTGTCGGACGCCTCCAGGGAACCTCCGGGGAAAGCGAGGACGCCCAGCGGCGAGGAGCCGGGCCGGTACCCCAGCCATGTCTCCAGGCCGGTGGGCGAGTCCCGCAGCAGCACAACGGACGATGCGTAGCGGGCGGCACGCGGGGTCCGCTCACCGTGTTCGAGCCAGCTTTGGGCAGCCCCTTCAAGATCCGGAGGAAGGGCAAATAATCGTCGGGCGAGCTGAGGCAATTGAGTGAACCGGGTCCTTAGCTGAATTCAGCGATCAGTTCGACCTCTACGGGAGAGTCGAGCGGAAGAACCGACACGCCGACGGCGGAGCGGGCGTGCCGGCCTGCGTCACCAAAGACCTGGCCGAGGAGCTCGGACGCACCGTTGATGACGCCAGGCTGTCCGGTGAAGGCCGGATCGGAGGACACGAAGCCCACCACCTTGACTATGCGGGTGATGCGGTCCAGATCGCCGATGACGCTCTTGATGGCCGCCAGTGCGTTGATGGCGCAGACAGCGGCGTAGGCCTTGGCGTCCTCCGGGGACACGGTGGGCTCGTCGGAGGCGCCCTCTGTGCCGGTGGAGACCTTGCCGGTTGCTTCGAGTTTGCCGTTAATAAACGGCAGCTGGCCGGACGTGTAAACATGGCTGCCGGTGATGACGGCCGGCACGTAGGCGGCGACGGGAGCGGCCACCTCGGGGAGGGTCAGTCCCAGCTCGGCGAGGCGCTGCTCGACGGCGGAAACCGGCGCTGACTCAGACGCGTTTTCCGGCGTGGATAAAGGGCCGGACGTGGTCTCTGCGGGGGTGCTCATTGCTACTGCTTCTCCCTCTTGAGGTAGGCAACCAGGCCGTTGCCGTCAGGTCCGGTGATTACCTGGACGAGCTCCCAGCCGTCCTCTCCCCACTGGTCCAGGATCTGCTTGGTGGCGTGAATAATGAGCGGAATCGTCGCGTACTCCCATTTGGTCATGAGCTAAAGACTAGTCCTTGCCGGTAAAGTGGAAAACATGGTGACTCGTAAGAACCCCATTTTCGACACGGCCACTACCCTCGGAAAGATATTTGGTTTCCTCGGTGTGAGCGCGATTTGTGGTGTCCTGGTGGCGGGCCTGCTGGTTCCGGCTGCGGCCGTTTCCGGCAGCGCGGCAAGCGGTTCTATCGAGTTCTTCGATACCCTCCCGGCAGAGCTGCAGGTGGACCCCCCCAGCCAGTCCACCCGGATCCTCGCCGCGGACGGCAGCCTGATCGCGAACCTCTACGAGGAAAACCGGACCAAGGTTGCCCTCGACCAGATCTCGCCGTTCGTGAAGGAAGCCATCATCGCTGTCGAGGACAGCCGGTTCTACGAGCATGGCGGTGTGGACACCACCGGCATCCTCCGCGCCATGGTCAGCACAGCCCGTGGCAACAAACAGGGTGCCTCCACCATCACCCAGCAGTACGTGAACAACGTGCTCAACTCCAACCTCGCTGCCGAGGGAAACACTGAGGACATCAAGCTCAACGGTGTTAACAAGGGCGTGGGAGACAAGCTTCGCGAAATGAAGCTCGCGATCGCCCTGGAGAAGGAATTCTCCAAGGAACAGATCCTCGAGGGTTACCTCAACATCGTCTTCTTCAACCGCGACGCCTACGGCATCGAGGCCGCGTCCAAATTCTTCTTCAGCACCACCGCCAAGGATCTGACCCTCCCGCAGGCAGCACTCCTGGCTGGCCTCGTTAACAGCCCGTCAGCGTTTGACCCCATCACCAACCCGGAGAACGCCAAACAGCGCCGGGACCTGGTGCTGGGCCTCATGCTGGACCAGGGAAAGATTACCCAGGTCGATCACGACGCCGCTGTGGCCACCCCGGTGGAACCGAAGATCACAGAGTCACGCCAGGGCTGCGCGTACGCCACCACGGCACCTTACTTCTGCAACTACGTGCTACACCTGCTGCTTAACAACCCGGCCTACGGTGCGGACGCAAAAGAGCGCGAACAGAAGATCTTCCGCGGCGGCCTGACCATCACCACCACGCTGGACGTCAACGCCCAAAACGTTGCCCAAGCTGAGTCTGATGCAGCCGCCGGCGTCAATCCGGACAACTGGGGTGCGTCCATCGTCTCCGTGCAGCCCAACACCGGCAAGATCCTGAACATGGCGCAGAACACGTCGTTCCTGCCCACCGAAGGCAAGTTCAACCAGACGCAGAACTTCAACGTAGACAAGCTGGACAAGGACGGCAACGACCTCAACGGCCTGGGCGGATTCCAGCCCGGTTCCACCATGAAGCCCTTCACGTTCGCCGAATGGCTGAACGAGGGCAAGGCCATGAACACCAACATCAACGCCGCCACTCGCAAGTACCCGCAGAACTTCCCCTGGAAGAACACGTGCCCGGACCCCACCGTTGGCTGGTACGACGCCAGGATTCCCGGCAGCTTTGACCTGCAGAACTCCGACGAGGGCTACTACCGGAACATGACGATCCTGTACGGCCTGCAGAACTCGATCAACACGGCCACCTTCGCCTCGGCGGCTCAGGTTGACCTCTGCGGCATCCAGAAGATCGTGGATGCGGTCGGAATCCACGGCGGCCTGCCCTCGGCTGAAGATCCCAACCCGAAGGTCAAGATGACCACTTTGGCCAACCTGATCGGCTCCACGCAGACCGCCCCGCTGACCATGGCCTCCGCGTTTGCCACGTTCGCCAATGACGGCAAGTACTGCGAGCCCATCGCTATCACCTCTGTCACAGACCAGACCGGCGCGCAGCTCCCGGCACAGGCCACGAGCTGCCGGGATGCCGTCAAACCGGAGGTCGCCCGGGGCGTTGCGTATGCCATGCAGAAGGTCCTGGATGAGGGGTCCGGATCCCTCATCAAGCCGCGACTCTCCACGAAGACCAACTTCCCGGTGGCCGCCAAGACCGGCACCAACGACACCAACGGATCCACCTGGGTGGTCGGTTTCACCACCGGTGTGGCCACCGCCGCATGGTTCGGTGACCCGCTGGGTGACCAGAGCCGTGAGGGCCGTAACCTCACGGTCAATGGAAAGTTCTACAAGGCGATCGACGGTTACATGATCGCCGGTCCCATGTTCTCCAAGTACATGGCCCAGGTCGCTCCGGCCTATGGCACCAACGCGTTCACGGCCCCGCCCACCAACATGGTGAGCGGAACGCCCGCCCGGACCACGCCGTCAACGCAGGCCACCGCGCCTGCCACGGCTCCCGCCCCGCAGCCGTCCACGGACCCTGCACCGGGCAACAGCGACAAGAAGAACTAGCCTCCCATGGCAGTCAGCCCTGCATTGGCCAGCCGCGTCCGGAACATCGGGCGCGGCTTTGCCGTCACCGCCGGCGCGGGCACTGCGGCGGGTCTCGCCGCCGTCGGATACGGGCTGTGGGAGAAGAACCAGTTTGTCCTGCGCGAGGAGGCACTGCCCATCCTGCCCGCAGGCCACCCGCCCTTCCGCGTCCTGCACCTGAGCGACATCCACTTCGTCCCGGGCCAGGACACCAAGGCGCGCTGGCTGGAGTCGCTGGCGTCGCTGGAGCCGGACCTGGTGGTCAACACCGGGGACAACCTCAGCCACGTCAAGGCGGTGGAGCCCCTGCTCAAGGCACTGCGACCGCTTCTGGAGTTTCCCGGCGTTTTCGTCCCGGGGTCCAACGACTACTTCGGCCCTAGATTCAAGAACCCCGGTTCCTACCTGCTGGGCCCGTCCAAGGTCAAGCCCAAACCCATCGAACTGGACTGGCCGCGGCTGCGGTCCGGCTTCGGCATGGGCGGCTGGGTGGACCTCACCAACCGGCACCAGTCGGTGGTGTTGAAGGGCATCCGTTTCGACTTTTCCGGCGTGGACGATCCGCACTTGGGCCGGGAGCGCTATGCGGGCTGGCCCCGCGGCACCCGTGACCAGGATGAGAACGCGCACCTCCGCGTTGCGGTCATCCATGCCCCGTACCAGCGGGTCCTGGACCACTTCACGCAGGACGGCGCGGACCTGCTGCTGGCGGGCCACACCCATGGCGGCCAGCTCTGCATCCCCGGCTACGGCGCCCTGGTGTCCAACTGCGACCTCCCCACGTGGCGGGCCAAGGGACTCAACAACTGGGAAAGCAACGGACGTTCGACGCCGGTCAACGTCTCGGGCGGCATCGGCACCTCCCGGTTCGCTCCCATCCGCATCGCCTGCAAACCCGAGGCCGTCCTGCTGACGCTCACCTCCCCCGAATAACGAAGGTGTGAACCTGCTCACGCCATGGCATAGGGTAGTTGCTAAGGGAAACTACATTCGATTTAGAGCTTGAGAAGCGGGCATGGCCAAGCAGACCTCATTTTTCAGATCCATCAGCCGTCTTTACCCTCACGTGAGGCCGATCATCCCCCGGCTGGTGATGGGGCTACTCTGCGCACTTCTGGCCAGCGTCGTGGCGCTGACCATACCGCAGGTGCTGCGCGTCCTCGTAAATGAGTCCCTCAAACCCGGTGGCGCGTCGGACGCCGTCTGGACTGCCGCCGTCGTCATCCTGGTCCTGGGCATCGCCGAGGCGGGACTCGTGGCCTTCCGCCGGCAGTTTGTGATCAACCCGGCCACCACCGTGGAAACCCGGATGCGGGTCTCGCTCTATGGGCACCTGCAGGACCTGACTGTGTCCTTCCACGACCGCTGGGGCTCCGGCCAGCTGCTGTCGCGTGCCATGACGGACCTGAACTTCCTGCGCCGCTGGATGGCTTTCGGTGCCATCATGCTGGTGGTCACCACGCTCACGGTGGTCATCGGCATTGTGGTTATGTTCTCCATGAGCTGGCAGCTGGCCCTGATTTTCCTGGCCGCAGCGGTGCCCGTCATGGCCTACGGTTTCCGGTTCCGGACGCGCTTCAGCAAGGTGGCGCGGCGGAGCCAGGACCAGGCCGGCGACCTCGCCACCACGGTGGAGGAATCCGTCCACGGCATCCGCGTCCTGAAGGCCTTCGGCCGCAGCCGCGAGGCCCTGGAGAACTTCAACGAGCAGGCCGAGGAACTCCGCCAGACCGAGATCGTGAAGGCCAAGCACCAGGCAACGTTCACCATGGTGGTTACCCTGCTGCCGGAACTCGCGCTCGGCGCCGGGCTGGTGGTGGGTGTGATGCTCTGCGCCAGCGGCCAGTTGAGCATCGGCGCCCTGGTGGCTTTCTTCGCCACCGCCGCCGTCATTGCGACGCCGGTGGAGTTCTCCGGCATGCTGCTGGCCATGGCACTCACCGCCAAGTCCGCCGTCGACCGCCACTTCGAGGTCATGGATTCGGTCAACACCATCACCAGTCCCCCGGCGCCGCGCACCCCCTCGCAGCTGAAGGGCGCGCTCAGCTTCAAGAACGCCACATTCGCGTTCGAGGACGCACCGGACAAGCCCATCCTCAAAGAGATCAACCTGGACGTCCGGCCGGGCGAGACCATGGCCCTGGTGGGCATCACGGGAAGCGGCAAGAGCGCGCTGATCCAGCTGGTCCCGCGCCTGTTCGACGTCACCGACGGCTCCATCACCATCGACGGGGTGGACCTGCGCGAGTTCGACGTCGACGGGCTCCGGCGCGTGGTGGGCGTCGCGTTCGAGGACACCACGCTGTTCTCCAATTCCGTCCGCGACAACGTGCTCCTCGGGGCGCCCGACCGGACCGAGGGAGCCTTGGACGAAGCCCTGGATGTAGCGCAGGCGCACTTCGCGTACTCGCTGCCGGAAGGCGTGGCCACCCTCATCGGCGAGGAGGGACTGAGCCTCTCCGGCGGGCAGCGGCAGCGGATCGCCCTGGCCCGGGCCATCGCGGCGCGGCCCCGGGTCCTCGTACTGGACGATCCGCTCTCGGCCCTGGACGTGCACACCGAGGAGCTTGTGGAGACCCGGCTCCGCGCGGTCCTGAAGGACACCACCACGCTGATCGTCGCGCACCGCCCGTCCACCGTGGCGCTGGCCGACAGGGTGGCGCTGCTCGAGGATGGCCGGATCGCCGCCGTCGGAACCCACACGGAACTTCTGGCGCACAACCCCCATTACCGCTACGTCATCGCCAGCCTGGACCAGGAACCACGGGACCTGGATTCGGAACTGTCGGAGCTTGAGGACGAGTCAGAGGACAGCATCCGATGAGTAACACAACCTTCGGCACCGCCAACGAGGACGACACCCACCTCAGCAAGTCGGACAGTAAAACCGTACGACGGCGGTCGCTCGCCCTTTTGGCCACCCTGATCCGTCCGGTGCGGCTCAGGTTCTGGCTGACCATCGCCACCGTGGTCCTGTCCCAGGCCGCGCGCGTGGCCGGGCCTGCACTGATCGCGTTCGGCATCGACCACGCGCTCCCGTCGTTGCAGGCGGGCGACAACCTCCCTCTGGTGCTTACCGGCGTCGCCTACCTGCTCGCAGCGATCGCGACGGCGGGACTCACCGCCCTCTACGTCACCTCCACCGCGCGGCTCAGCCAGGCGATGCTGCTGGACCTGCGCGTCCGGGTCTTCCGGCACACGCAGCGCCTGAGCCTGGAGTTCCACGAAAAGTACACGTCGGGACGGATCATCGCCCGGCAGACCTCGGACCTGGATGCGCTGCGGGAACTCCTCGACTCCGGCGTCAGCTCCCTGGCCTCGGGCCTGCTGTTTATGGTCTTCACGGCTGTGACGGTGTTTGCCTTGGACTGGCGCAGCGGGCTGATCGTGCTGGCCGCCGGCGTCCCGATGCACTTCCTTTCGCGCTGGTACCAGAAGCACTCCCAGATCGTATTCCGCGAATCCCGGGTGGTGTCCGCCCGGCTGATTGTGCATTTTGTGGAGACCATGACCGGGATCCGCGCCGTGAAGGCTTTCCGAAGGGAAACTGAGAACGCCGGGACGTATGGCCGGCTGGCTGAGGACTACCGGCTGGTAACGGTCCGCTCTATCAACCTCAACGGCATCTTCCAGCCCGGGCTGGTGCTGATCGGCAACGTCTGCGTGGCCGTGGTGCTCCTGTTTGGCGGGTTCCGTGTGCTGGGCGGGGACCTTGCCGTGGGCGTGCTGCTGGCACTGATCCTGTCCACCAAACGCTTCTTCCAGCCGGTGGACCAGATGGCCATGTTCTACAACTCCTTCCAGAGCGCCCAGGCTGCCCTGGAGAAGGTGTCCGGCCTGCTGGAGGAGGTTCCCACGGTCCGTCCGCCCAAGAACCCTGTTGCGCTCCGCGATGCCAGGGGCGCCGTCGATTTCAAGGGTGTGGAGTTCCGCTACGGCGACGGCCCTGTGGTCATCCCCACCATGGACCTGCACATCCCCGCCGGCCAGACCGTTGCCCTGGTGGGGCAGACCGGCGCCGGGAAATCCACGCTTGCCAAGCTGATCGCCCGCTTCTACGACGTCTCCTCCGGCTCCCTGACCCTGGACGGAGTGGACCTGCGCAGCCTCACCACCACGGACCTGCGCCGGAACATCGTGATGGTCACGCAGGAGGCGTTCCTGTTCAGCGGCTCCGTGGCGGACAACATCGCCCTTGGCCGGCCGGAGGCTTCCCGGGCGGAGATCGAGGATGCTGCCCGGGCCGTGGGCGCCCACGACTTCATTACCGAACTCCCCGAAGGCTATGACACCGATGTCAACAAGCGCGGCGGCAGGGTGTCCTCCGGGCAACGGCAGCTGATCAGCTTCGCCAGGGCGTTCCTGGCCCGGCCGGCGGTGCTGATCCTGGACGAGGCCACCTCGTCGCTGGATATCCCCTCTGAGCGGCTCGTCCAGAGCGGCCTGGCGCGCCTTCTGCGGGCAACGTCCGACGCCGGCAGTCCGGCAGGTGCCCCGGGCTCGTCTGGTGCGGGGTTTGCGACCGAGGGCTCAGCTTCTGCGGGCGGCGGCCGGACGGCGCTGATCATCGCGCACCGCCTCTCCACCGTCGAAACCGCCGACCGCGTCCTGGTGGTCCATGACGGCCGCGTGGTTGAGGACGGCACCCCCGCGGAACTCATCGGCGGCGGCGGACGCTTCGCAGACCTCCACGGCGCCTGGAAGGACTCCCTGGACTAGGGATCTGACCCGGCCGGCGCCGCCGATTTCGCATCCGGGCCCGGCGTCGGCTATCCTTGTAAAGTTGCTTTTGCAGCGGATCGGGATGTGGCGCAGCTTGGTAGCGCGCGTCGTTCGGGACGACGAGGTCGCAGGTTCAAATCCTGTCATCCCGACCAATCGAAAGAGGGTCTCCCCCAGGGGAGGCCCTCTTTTGTATCTCCCGGCGGTCAAGTACCCGGGGCAGAACCGTCACGTGTCCGGGCAAAGAAATAGCCCCGAGGCATGATGACCATGCCCCGGGGCCGCGCCTCCTGAGAGGATTCCTTACATCGGGTCAGTTGCCCACGTTGGTGGTGTAGGTCTAGCCCTTGTCCTTGACGGGCTTGGACATTGGATCGGGCCAGTTGCCAACGGCTACGGATACGCCGGTGGTATCGGCGATGGAACCTGCCGACAGGACAGCCGGGGCCGCCGCAGAAAATGCCAAGGCAGCAGCAAGTAGGCCTGCGGCCGCAATATTCTTCAACATATGAGTTCCTCAATACGAGTCGGATTCGTTACAAAGTCAGCACTGTCCTTGTTGACATACATTGTAAAATGTTTTGCACAGGTACTGTCAAGCATTGAGTACAAAGACTGTCCAGAATCAGGAGGAATTCCCGTGGGCAACGGATTCGGGGAGAAGCTCCGTGCGGAGCGTCTCGAACGTGGGCTGACACAGGCTGCACTGGGCAAGGACCTGTATTCCCCCAGTTATATCTCCCTCCTCGAAACCGGCCGCCGTGAGCCGACGGCCGAAGTCATCGAGGAGCTCGCCCGCAGGCTGGAGCTGGCGCCCAAGGCGCTGGAAGCCTGGAGCCAACCCATCACAGTCAGCGACGCCGAGTACGTCCTGGCCGGCCTCTACGCGCGCCAGGCCTGGGACCTCAGGGACTATCCGCTGGCGGCCACCCACGCAGCCACCGCGGCCCAGATAGCTCTGGAGGGCAAGAACACCAGCGCGTGGTGGAACATGACCTACATGCAGGCCGAATGCCTGATCAAACAGGGCAACTGGCAGGAATGCCAAAAGATCATGCAGCACCTCCTGGAGCACCCGATGGCCACGGAATCTGCCGGCCTCGCCGTCCGTGCCCGCCAGATGCTCGCCGCTATCTGCCAGGGCCAGGGCCAGCTGAGCACTGCCGTCGAACATGCGCTGGCGGCCGTACAACTCTGCGGCCAGCTGCCCAACGGATCCACCCTGATCATCGGCGCCTACCGCGCGCTGATCGGGGCGCTGGCGGAGAGCGGCCGCCTGGATGAGGCCTGGAAATACTGCCAGGCCATGAATGACCAGATGGACGAGCACTCCATGTCCCAGCTCGCCGGTGAGGTTGCCTGGGTGATCGGCAACGTGGCCTTTATGCGGCACGATTACCCCGAAGGCATCAAGTACCACGAGCGCGCCGCCCGGATGCTGTCACCTGCCAACGACATCGATCTGTGGGCCCGTTTCAACAAGGCCTCGGCCGCCGTCCGGCTGTCCTCCGGAATCGTAGAACCGGAAACACTTTCCAGCATCGAGCGCGCCGAACTGGCGCTGTCCATTGTGGGCGGCAACAAGAGCGACCAACTCGAAGTTGCGTTTATCCGCGCGCGCTGGCTTTATCTCACCGGCGACATCGTGGCTGCCATCAACAAGCTCCGGGAAATCCACGCCGAATCCGGCGCGCTGGCCAAGCACACGGCCGGGGAAGTCTCACTCCTGCTGGGCAAGTCGCTGAAGGCCGCCGGTGAGTCCGACGAAGCCCTGGTCTACCTCGAAGAAGCGCAGAAGGCCTTCAGTGCCGCGGGAGCCTCGGACCGTGTCCAGCAGGCCCTAGACGCGGTCCTTGAGATCAGACTCGCCCAGCAGCGGGCCGCCGCAGGAGCGAAAAACGCCAAGGCAAGCTAGTAACGGGCCCGGCCGGAAGCCGGGCCCGTCAAAGGTGTTCTAGGCGAACGTCCTGCCGGTGATTTTCTCGTAGGCCTCGACGTAGCGGCCGCGCGTCCGGGCCACCACGTCTGCGGGCAGGGCTGGCGGTGGCGATTCGGAGGACCGGTCCCAGCCTGATTCGGCGGACGTCAGCCAGTCGCGCACATACTGCTTGTCGTAAGAAGGCTGCGCTTTGCCCGGCTCATACGTGGCCGCATCCCAGAAACGCGAGGAATCCGGTGTCAGGACCTCATCGCCCAGGGTGATGGCCCCGGACACGGCGTCGTAGCCGAACTCAACCTTGGTGTCGGCCAGGATGATGCCGCGTTCGCGGGCGATCTTCTCCGCGCCGGTGTAGATCTTGAGGGTCAGCTCGCTCAGGCGTGCGGCGATGTCGTCCCCCACCATGGCCACAACATCGTTGTAGGAGATGTTCTCGTCATGCTCGCCCACTTCGGCCTTGGCAGACGGTGTGAAGATGGCCCGTTCCAGCCGGGACCCGTCCACCAGGCCCGGCGGCAGCGGAATCTCGCAGACCGTCCCCCTGGCCTTGTACTCCAGCAGCCCGGTGCCGGTGAGGTAGCCGCGGGCGATGCATTCCACGGGGAACATATCCAGCTTCCGGCAGATCATCGCGCGGCCTTCCACGGCCGCGGGAACGCCGTCCTCCACGGTGGATGCCAGCACGTGGTGGACCACGTCAAGCTGGTCGAACCACCACAGGCTCAACTGCGTGAGGATGCGGCCCTTGTCCGGGATCTCGCTGGCCAGCACGTGGTCGAAGGCGCTGATGCGGTCGCTCGCCACCACCAGGACGCAGTCCTGGCCCACCTGCCGGCGGATGGCTTCGTCCGCCGGCTCGTAGAGGTCGCGGACCTTGCCGGAGTAAACGTGCGTCCAGCCCGGCAGGTCCAGGGTTTCGGTGCTGAAGCCGCGGGGCTGCTGTGGTTCCTGGGCGGAGTTCTCAGTCATGTTATGCCTTCGCCTTCGTGACAGGGAGCGATCCGGTGGCCAGTGCCGTTACCTTGATCTCACCGCGGGCGGCCTTGCGTCCGATGTCCGTCCGGAACTGGGAGCCTTCCAGCTGAACCAGCTCCACGCCGTCGTACGCCCGTTCCCGGGCCTCCACCAGGTCGCTGCCGAGGGCAACGACGGCGAGCACCCGGCCGCCGGCGGAGATCACCTTGCCGTCGTCGTCGAGCGCAGTGCCTGCGTGGATCACGTGCACGCCGTCGAGCTCGTCCACCTTCTTGAGTCCGCGGATGCGGTCACCGGTGCGCGGGGTGTCCGGGTAGTTTTCGGACGCGACGACGACGGCGACGGCGGTCTCCTTGGACCAGCGCAGCTCGTCTGCCTTGTCCAGTTCGCCCTTGGCGGCTGCCAGCAGCAGCGCACCGAGGGGGGTCTTGAGCCGGGCCAGGACGGCCTGCGTCTCGGGGTCGCCGAAGCGGACGTTGAATTCGATGACGCGGGTGCCGCGCGTGGTCAGCGCCAGGCCCACAAACAGCACACCCACAAACGGGGTGCCGCGGTTGGCCATCTCGTTGACCGTGGGCTGCGCGACGCGGTCGATGACTTCCTGGACCAGCCCGGCCGGGGCCCATTCCAGCGGCGTATAGGCACCCATGCCGCCGGTGTTGGGGCCTTCGTCGTTGTCGAAGATGCGTTTGAAGTCCTGCGCCGGGGACAGTGCCACGGTGTTGCGGCCGTCACAGAGGACAAAAACTGAAACCTCGGGGCCATCGAGGAACTCCTCGATCACCACGGTGCCGGCGGCGTCGAAGCACGTCTGCGCATGGGCCAGGGCTTCGTCGCGGTTGTTGGTGACCACCACGCCCTTGCCGGCGGCGAGGCCGTCATCCTTCACCACATAGGGTGCGCCGAAGGTGTCCAGGGCCGCGGCGGCTTCCTCGGCGTTTGTGGCCACCATCGCCATGGCCGTGGGGACTCCCGCTTCGGCCATAACTTCCTTGGCGAACGCTTTGGAGGCTTCCAGCTGCGCTGCGGCCTTGCTGGGGCCAAAGACCGGAATGCCGGCGGCGCGGACGGCGTCGGACACCCCGGCAGCCAGCGGCGCCTCGGGGCCCACCACCACGAGGTCCACGCCGAGCTTGGTGGCCAGCGCCGCGACGGCGTCGGGATCATTCCCGTCAATGTTGTGGGTGGGGACCAGCTTGCTGATGCCGGCGTTGCCGGGAGCCGCATGGACCTCGGATACGTTGGGGTCGGCGAGCAGGGAGCGGACAATGGCGTGTTCGCGGCCTCCAGGGCCAATGACGAGTACCTTCACAGTCTCCAAGGGTACTTTGTGCACCCTGCCCTTTCCTAAGGGGGTGCTCCTAAGCTGTGTCCTCGCCCGGCCATCCCTGCGGCCCGCCGCAACGAATCCAAGGCATGAAGAAGCTTCTGAAGTGGCTCAAGGACCCCGCCGCAATGGCCGCGCTGGCAGGCGTGGCGGCTGCCGCCGTCGTACTTTCCGTAGCGGAGCTGATCGGAGCGTTCTTTACCGCCCGGGCAACTCCGGTGATCGCGTTGGGGTCCACGTTCATCGACTTCACACCGCCGTGGATGAAGGACTTTGCCATCGCCACGTTCGGCACGAATGACAAAGCCGCGCTGTTTGTGGGGATGGGCCTGACCATTTTCCTGCTGGCCTGCGTGCTGGGTGTGGTGGCCTACCGCAAGTGGGCGCTGGGCGTTGCCGGTGTGCTGCTGATGGGCGCGGTGATCGTGGCCAGCGTGGTGACTCGGGCCAGCGTGAAGCCGCTGGATGCCATCCCCACCGTGCTGGGCACAATTGCAGGGCTGGTGGTGCTGCGGCTGCTGATCGCCCCGCTCTGGCGGCTGAAGTCCTGGCCCGAGGCTCCTGCCGACACGGGCGCCGCGGAACCTGACCGTCCCGCCACCAGCCGCCGACGCTTCTTCGCCGCGGCCGGGATCACCGTGGCCGGCGCTGGGATCGCAGCCACGGGCGGACGCCTGCTCAGCGCCGCCCGCAGCAACATCACCAAGGCCCGCGAGGCCCTGCAGCTGCCCACCCCGGCAAAGGCCGCGGCCGCTGTGCCCGCCGGCGTCCAGTCTCCGGCAGCCGGCGTCGGCCCCTGGCTGACCCCCAACGGGGACTTCTACCGGATCGATACCGCCCTGAGCGTGCCCGAAATCAACGCCGAAGACTGGGAGCTCCGCGTGCACGGGCTGGTGGAGGAAGAGGTCCGCCTCACCTTCCAGGACCTGCTCGACGCCGACCTCATCGAATCGCACGTGACCCTCACCTGTGTTTCCAATCCCGTGGGCGGAAACCTCGCCGGGAACGCTCGCTGGCTCGGCCTTCCCATCCGCGAGGTCCTCAAGCGCGCACGTCCCAAGGACGGTGCGGACATGGTGCTGTCGACGTCGATCGATGGCTTCAGCGCCTCCACGCCGCTGGAGGTCCTGCAGGATGACCGCGATGCCATGCTGGCGATCGGCATGAACGGCGAGCCCCTGCCGCTGGAGCACGGCTATCCGGTGCGCATGGTGGTGCCCGGGCTGTACGGTTTTGTCTCCGCCACCAAGTGGGTGGTGGACCTGGAAGTGACGCGGTTCGCGGACAGCAAGGCCTACTGGACCCAGCGCGGCTGGTCCGAGCGCGGCCCCATCAAGACCATGGCCCGGGTGGAAGTTCCGAAGTCCTTCGCCAAGGTGCCCGCCGGCCGGGTGGCGATCGGCGGCACTGCGTGGGCGCAGACCCGCGGCATCACCAAGGTGGAAGTCCAGATCGACAACAACCCCTGGGCCGAGGCAGTCCTGTCCACCGAGGCGTCCCTCATCACGTGGCGCCAGTGGTCCTTCGAC
Organism: Pseudarthrobacter sp. MDT3-1; assembly: GCF_054510755.1. Taxonomy (NCBI): domain Bacteria; kingdom Bacillati; phylum Actinomycetota; class Actinomycetes; order Micrococcales; family Micrococcaceae; genus Pseudarthrobacter; species Pseudarthrobacter sp. MDT3-1. Next base: position 14,744 of record NZ_JBTNDX010000032.1, read on the forward strand.
TGGGAAGCCACACCGGGACCGCACTACATCAAGGTCCGCGCCACCGACGGAACGGGCGAGGTCCAGACCGATCAGCGGGCCGATCCGGTGCCCGACGGTGCCTCCGGCTGGCAGTCTGTCATGGTCACCGTGGAGTAGCCCGGCATTCGCCGATTCCGCCCCTAGACTGGCATCATGCCGCACAACCCGCATGCCACGTTCACCGTGGACTCCGCCGTCGAACTCGCCGTTATTGAACGAAGCGGTTTTGTGGAGTCCCGGCACATCGGCTCAGCCGTCGTACTGTCCGGCGACGGGTCCGTCGTCATAGAACTCGGTGACATCCGGACTCCCTTGTACGCACGGTCCGCGCTTAAACCGCTGCAGGCCCTGGCGGCCATGCAGTCCGGAGTTCCGCTGCGCGGCGCTCAGGTGGCGCTGGCCTGCGGCAGCCACGTGGGCTCCCTGGACCATATGGACGTGGTGGAGGGAATGCTCAAGGCCGCCGGCGTCCGGGAGGACCAGCTCCAGTGCCCCGCCGCCTGGCCGCAGGACGAGACGGCCCGCAACTGGCTGGTCAGGTCCGAAAAGGGCAAATCGAAGCTAGCCTTCAACTGCTCCGGCAAGCACGCCGCCTTCCTGTGGGCCTGCACCGAAAACGGCTGGGACACCCACAGCTACCTTGAACCGAACCATCCTCTGCAGCAGCGCGTCCGAAGTGTGATCGAGGAATACAGCGGCGAAAAGATCGCCCACCTGGGCATTGACGGGTGTGGGGCCCCGGTGGCCGCCATTTCGCTGACCGGGTTGGCGCGAGCGTTCTCGATGCTGGCCAAGGCCCCGGGCGACAAAAATTCCAACGCCCGCGCCGCCACCATCGCCACGTCCATGCTCGACTACCCCTGGGCCGTCCAGGGGCGCGGCGAGGCCAACACCATCGTGATGGACGAACTGGGCATCATCGCCAAGATTGGTGCCGAGGGCGTCCTGGCCATGGCCACACCCCAGGGTGTCTCGGTGGCCATCAAGATGCTTGACGGGAATCTGCGGGCCACGTCCCTGGTGGGTCTGACCCTCCTCGCCGCGGTTGGCGCCGTGGATATCCCCGGCGTCTCCAGCGTCCTCGAAAAAGTGGTGGCCCCGGTGATGGGCGGCAGCCACGAGGTGGGCAAGATCCGCCTGGGCCCGGCCGTGTCCGCGCTCCTGGACTGATGGCTGTAGCACGCCGTCGGATCGGCATTGAAGAAGGCACAGCGGCACTGGCCGCATGGCAGGAAGCCGCCGCATCGCCGTCGGACATTCCGCTCCCCCGCAACGTCACCGCCACGGCCGTGCGGTACACGCTGGAGGAGGTGACCGCGCGGGCGCCGGGGAACTCGGTGGAGGTGCGGGTGCCGCCGTTCGGCGTCACCCAGTGCGTGGAGGGACCGCGGCACACCCGCGGAACCCCGCCCAACGTGATCGAATGCGACGCCGCCACCTGGCTTGGTATGGTGACCGGCCAGTTGAGCTGGTCGGACGCTGTCGCGGCGCACAAGGTGTCCGCCTCCGGCCTGCGCGCTGACCTCTCAGGCCTGCTCCCCCTCTAACCTGCCCCACCCTCCCAACCGTCCCGGCACCGGCGCGAACGGACAGTTAAGCCCCCGCGGGCAGGGCCGCAAGTGTCCCCTCGCGCTATTAGGCGCCGGCGGGGTTCGATTCCAGCGTCAGCAGCCTGCCGATGGCGCTTGCCTGCAGGTTGTCCAGGAGGTCCCGGGGGCCGTTGTAGACCTCGGCCGCGCCTGACTCGCGGAGTTCGGCGGCGCTGGTCCCGCCGCAGGTGACGCCGATGGCAGGGATTCCCAACGCGGCAGCAGCTTGCATGTCCCACACCGCATCCCCCACATAGACTGCTCCGGCCGCGGCCACACCAACAGCTTCAAGCGCGGCCACGAGGATGTCCGGGGCCGGCTTGCTTGCCTTCGCATCGTCCGCGCTGGTGGCGGCATGGATGAACGAGTCCGCACCAAGGGCTTTGCGGGTGGCCTTCAGATCCTGCGTTCGTGCCGATGATGCCAGGGCGACGGCGAGTCCCCCGGCGTGGCACTGCGCAAGCAGCTCCTTGGCGCCGTCGAACGGTCGCAGCGACGGCCAGCTCTGCGCGAAGACTGCCGCATGGCTGGCCAGGATGTCGGCGTCGGCCTCGCGGTCCCGGCCAGCAGGAAGAAGCGTGTCCACCAAACGATCGCCACCCATCCCGACGCACCGGTGAATGGCGGCCATGGGGACGTCATGCTGGTGCTGTCGGAACGCCTGCCACCACGCGAGCGTGTGGATGTAGGCGGAGTCCACCAGGGTCCCATCAACGTCAAACAAGACGCCCCATCGCCGCCCGCGGACCAGGGCGTGGCTCTGGGTGATCACCCGACTACAGCGCGAGCGGCCCCGGACAGCTTCTTGCCTCGGGCGGCGCTATCCTTCGGGGATGACGTGGGGCCAATCCGATCCCGGATCACGGTTCCGGCACCGTTGTTACTGAAGTCCCTGATCAGGCCTGTGCCGGCAATCTCGCGGGCCATCGCAATGCCGGCCACCGCTGCGCGCTTCGTTGGGAAGGTCACCGAGATAGCCATCAGGCTTCCTGAACCATCCAACATCCGTACCCTGTAGCCGCCGTCAGGCGCATCCACCAGCTCAAAATGTCCGGCCATTACAACCACCCCTCGTTCAGTCGCGGCGCTGAGCCCCATTAGGAGCGCTCCGCAAGTCTAGTAAGTATACTTACCTTTCTCCCGGACGTGAAGAGCGGGGCAGGCCCTCAGGCCCTCATTGCCCTACCTGTCTGTCTCCGGGGGAATAGGTGTGTCACTGCGGCGAACCGTATCCTGATGAAGCTCAAGAGCGCTTGTCACAAGCGCGAAGTGACTGAAGGCCTGGGGCGTATTGCCCAGCTGCCGCCCTGCCCTGACGCCCCATTCCTCACTGAGCAGGCCCACATCGTTGCGGAGTTCGAGCAACCGCTCGAAGAGTTCGGTGGACTCCTCGGTGCGTCCCGCGCCCAGCAGGGCCTCCACCAACCAGAACGAGCAGGCCAGGAACACCCCTTCGTCTCCCGGGAGGCCGTCGTCGCTGTCGGCGGGACGGTAGCGGAGCACAAAACCGTCTTCGGTGAGCTCCCGCTGGATCGCGTCAATGGTCCCCAGCACCCGGGGATCATCCGGCGACAGGAAGCCCACCCGCGGGATCAACAGCAGGCTGGCATCCAGTTCGGGCCGGCCATACGCCTGCACAAAGGTGTTGCGGACGGGGTCGAAGCCGTTGGCCATGACGTCCCGGTGGATGGTGTCGCGAAGGGCCTCCCAGCGTTCCACGGGGCCGGGCAGGCCGAAATCGCGGACGCCTTTAACCATCCGGTCTGCGGCCACCCAGGCCATCACCTTGGAATGCGTGAAATGGCGCCGCGGCCCGCGCATCTCCCAGAGTCCGTTGTCCGGCTGGTCCCAGATGGTCTCCAGGTGCTGCATCAGGGCCACCTGGACGTCCCAGGACTCGTCCGTGTGTTTCAGCAGGGAGTTCCTGGTCAGCGCCAGGCAGTCCAGGACCTCGCCCCAGACGTCCAGTTGAAGCTGCTCGGCGGCGCCGTTGCCGGTCCGTACCGGTTTTGAATTCTCGTACCCGGCAAGCCACGGCAGTTCCATTTCCGGAAGCCTGCGTTCGCCGTGGATTCCGTACATGATCTGCAGGTCGGCCGGATCGCCCGCCACAGCGCGGAGCAGCCAGTCACGCCAGGCGGCAGCCTCGGTGGTGTAGCCGGCGGCCAGGAGCGCCTGCAGCGTCATGGTGGCGTCCCGCAGCCAGCAGAAGCGGTAATCCCAGTTGCGGGGACCGCCCAGCTGTTCCGGCAGGGACGTGGTGACCGCAGCGACGATGCCGCCCGTGGGAGCGTAGGTCAGCGCCTTCAGGGTCACCAGCGAACGGACCACGGCATCCTGGTACTTTCCCTGGACGGTGCACTGGGATGCCCAGCCGCGCCAGAAGGCCAGGGTGGTGCCCAGCACTACCTCGGCGTCCACCGTGTGCGGGCGGGGAACGTGGCTGGGCGCCCACGTCAGGACAAAGGGGATGCGCTCCCCCGCGTGGACTGTGAAGTCACTGACGGAGTGCATGTTCTCGCCGTGAAGCGGCGCCTTGGTGACGAAGTAGACGGAGTCCGGGCCGGCGATGGCATGCAGGCCGTGCCTGTCGCGCCGCACCCAGGGAACGATATGCCCGTAGTCGAACCTCAGCGCCAGTTCACCGTGCATCCTGACGCTTCCCCTCACGCCCTCAACGATCCGCACGATGTCCGCCACCGCGTCGCGTGGCGGCATGAAGTCAATAACCCTGACGGTACCCTCCGGGGTTTCCCATTCTGTTTCCAGGATCAGGGTCCCCTCCCGGTAGCCGCGCCTGGTGCAGGTGCCGCCGCTCTCGGGTGCCAGTAGCCATCGTCCGGCCTCAGGCGTATCCAGGAGCGCGTTGAAACATGCCGGCGAGTCGAAGCGCGGCAGGCAAAGCCAGTCGATGGAGCCCTCGGTGCTGACCAGGGCGCCGGTGTGGAGGTCGCCAACAACTGCATAATCTTCAATGCGCGCCATTCCCATACACTGCCACAAGGATGGGCCCTGCCGGAGAAAACAACCGTGAATGATAGTGGCAAAGCACAGCGGTGTACCGTGAGTTGACGGCCGGTCCACGAACACCGGAGGCATCATGGTTCACCCATCTCCCCTGCGGGTCAGCTGACTGTGGCTGTCTATATCGGCACCTCCGGCTGGAGCTATGACCACTGGGAGAACGTGCTCTACCCGCCAGGCCTCCCGGCCCGGGACAGGCTCCAGCACTACGTTTCCCGGTTTGGCACCGTTGAGTTGAACGCCAGCTTTTACCGGTGGCCCCGGGACACGTCCTTCGCCAGCTGGCGGCGCAGGCTCCCGGACGGGTTCGTGATGTCCGTCAAAGCTCCGCGCGGCCTGACGCACGGCAAGAAACTCTACGGACCCGAAGTCTGGCTGGAACGCATCGCCCGCTGCTGGCACGAACTGGGCGACAAACGCGCTGTCCTGCTGGTCCAACTGCCACCGCAGCTGCAGCGCGATGATGCCCGGCTGGATCACTTCCTCGCCGCGGTCCCGTGGTGGATCCGGGTGACCGTGGAGTTCCGGCACCCCAGCTGGGACCATCCGGACGTGTACGCCTTGCTGGAACGGCACCAGGCCGCGTACTGCATCATGAGCGGCGCCCAACTGCCGTGCATCCTCCGCGCCACAGCGCCCTTCGTCTACATCCGGCTCCACGGGCCTGACCATCAGCACCTGTATGGCGGCTCCTACTCCGATACGGACCTGCAGTGGTGGGCGGACCGGATCCGCGAATGGTCCGCGGCAGGCAAGGATGTCTATGCCTATTTCAACAACGACGGCGGCGGGAACGCCGTGCGGAACGCCGACACCCTCCGCTGGCTCCTTGATTGAGGCTGACGTCACGCACGGCGGCGGGACCGCCAGGGTGCCCGGCGCGCGGTTGCGCTGTGGCAGAGTGGAGACATGGACAGGGCTCCTCAGAATTCACCGCAGAACACTCCGCACCCCGCACCGCTGTCCGGCACCCAGCTTTTACGCCTGGCGCACCGGATCTCCGCCGTCGTCAACGCCGTCCGCATCCAGCTCGCCAAGGGCTGGAATTTCGCACCGCAGACCATCGCGTACCAGGGCTACGGTTCGACCGACTGGGTACGCGTGCTCGGCCGCGTCCTGTTAACCAAGAATCCGGCCCCGGGCAGCCGGGCCGAGCAGGCTGCCCGCAACGGCACACAAAACGTCCGCGGCTGGCGGGCCTTCACCAGCGTCCCCCTGCAGTTCATCGAGGTGGAAATTACCATTGGCGGCGTCACCACCCGAGTCCGGGCGGACCGTGGCGGCCTGATCGACACCGTGGTGGACGTGCAGCTCCCGCCGGGCTGGCACACGGCCATCCTGCGGGCTGACGGGACCGAACCCGTGGAGACGCTGATCCAGGTGATCGATGCCGATGCGAAGTTCGGCATCGTGTCCGACATCGACGACACCGTGATGGTCACCGCCCTGCCCAGGCCGTTCCTGGCCCTGTGGAACACGTTTGTCCTCAGCGAACGGGCCCGGATGGCGACGCCGGGGATGGCGGTCCTGCTGGAAAGGCTCACCATTGAACACCCGGACGCGCCCGTCATCTACCTGTCCACGGGTCCGTGGAATGCTGCCCCCACCCTGGCGCGGTTCCTGGGCCGGAACATGTATCCATCCGGCGCCCTCCTGCTCACGGACTGGGGCCTGACCCAGGACCGCTGGTTCCGCAGCGGGCAGGAGCACAAGCACCGCAACCTGGAGCGCCTCGCCAAGGAATTCCCGGACATGCGGTGGCTCCTGATCGGCGACAACGGCCAGCACGACGAACAGATCTACTCAGGCTTCGCCCAGGAAAACGCCGACAAGGTGGCCGCCATCGCCATCCGGCAGCTCTCCGTCAGCGAGTCCGTCTTCGCCGGCGGGCACTCCGAGGACGGCGACCACACCACGTCGGTGGTGCCCTGGATCTATTCGCCGGACGGCGCGGGGATGGCCAAACAGCTTAAGCTCCTGGACCTCCTCTAGATCAATCACCACACACTTTCAGGCGGATAGGCGACACGCATGAGCGACACCGACGGCGATGCGCGGCGGCGGGAACTTGGCGACAATCCAGGCCCGGTTGAGGAGGAGGTGGAGGAATCCTTCGACCGCACGGTTGAGGAAGGCGCGCAGCGGCTGAACCGCTCCTTTCGGGACGTGCTCATCACCGGCTTGTTCGGCGGGTTTGAAATAGGCGTTGGCATTATGGCGTACCTCGGCGTTCTATATGAGACCGAGAACCACCTTCTCGCGGGATTGGCGTTCAGTGCAGGCCTCATCGCCCTCCTGCTGGCCAAGAGCGAGCTGTTCACGGAAGGCTTCCTGGTGCCCATTGCCGCGGTCGTCGCACGGGAGGCAAGCTACGCGCAGCTCGGGAAGCTCTGGGGCGGCACACTCATCGCTAACCTGGTGGGCGGTTGGCTGTTCATGGCATTGATCATGACAGCGTTCCCGCAGTGGAGCGAGACCATCACGAAGGAAGCCACCCACTATCTCGACGCCGGGTTTAACTGGAAAACCGTGTGTCTTGCCGTGTTGGCGGGGAGCACCATCACGTTGATGACCCGCATGCAGCACGGGACGGACAGCGTCACCGGCAAGATCGCGGCCGCCGTCGTTGGCGCTTTCCTGCTCTACGGGCTGCAGCTCTTCCACTCGATCCTGGACTCGCTGCTGATCTTCGGTGCCATCCACACGGGTGCTGACATCAACTACCTTCAATGGCTCGGCTGGTTTTCCTATGTAGTGGTCTTTAATGTGCTTGGCGGGGTCCTGCTGGTGACCGCGCTACGGCTGGTGAGTGCCAGCAAGCTGGTGAAGGAACGTCGCGATGACTCACCCGAGGACCCGGAGGACGCGCACCACGCCGGCTAGGTTCCCAGGACACTAGGCGGTGGCACCTGAGGTGGTCACGCCGTCGTCGGGAGATACCGCCGTTTCGGGATCAGCGGCAGTGTCCGGTTCCTCACTGGCGGCCTGCGCGACGGCGGCACCCGCCGTCGCGGCAAGGTTCCGCTCCTCGATGAGCTCCTGAAGCCAGAAGTAGGACGCCTTCGGCGTGCGCTCCAGGGTCTCGAAATCAACATGCAGCAGGCCGAACGGCTGGTTGTAGCCTGCCGACCATTCGAAATTGTCCAGGAGCGACCACACGTAGTAGCCCCGCAGGTCGATGCCCTCTGCGTCACCGCCCGGGGCCGTGGCCTTCAGCGCTGACTCGATGTGGTCCGACAGGTATTTCAGCCGCCGCTCGTCCGGGATGAAGGTGGTGTTGGTGGACTTGTCACGGACGATGATGTCCTCGAAACTCGCCCCGCCCTCGGTGATGATCACCGGCGGCAGATGCGGGTACCGCTCTGCCATCTCTTTCAACGCCACCCCCATGTACTCGGGCTTCACCGGCCAGCCGTAGGAGGTGATGTCCGCTTCGGGCCAGGCCTCGACGTGGAACGGCGTGGAGCCGTTGCCTGCCGCACTCAAGTCACTGCCCATGGCCTCCGCCATGCTCGCCGGCACAGCCCCTTCACCAGGACCGAAAGCCACCTTCGTGGGCATGTAGTAGTTCAGGCCGTAGAAATCCAGCGGCTGGGAGATGATCTCCATGTCCTCGTCCGGATGGTCGAATGAGCCGAAGAACTTCGCGGCGCGGATGATATCCGGATATTGGCCAGTGAGGACGGGGTCCGCGTACATCCGGTTCTGGGCGATGTCCATCAGGCCCGCACTCATCCAGTCCAGGGGGTTGATGGAGTTCGGGACCATGGGCGAGTACACGTTGGTCATCCCGATCTCGCCTGGGACCCCCGCCGCCCGCAATGCCTGCATCGCGAGCCCGTGGCCCAGAAGCTGGTGGTGCACGGTAGGCAACGCGTTGACCATAAGTGCTTCGCCCGGTGAGTGCAGGCCCATGGTGTAGCCGTTGGTGCTGACCGTGGCGGGCTCGTTGATGGTGACCCAGCGGGCAACGCGGTCGCCGTACGCAGCAGCGGCAATCGCGGCGAACTCCCCCAGGCGGTAGGCGGTATCGCGATTCATCCAGCCGCCGGCGTCGTCCAGTGCCAGCGGAGTGTCCCAGTGATAGAGGGTGACCATGGGCGAAATCCCGTTGGCCAGGAGTTCGTCCAGAAGCCGGTCATAGAACGCCAGCCCGGCAGGGTTCACCGGGCCGCTGCCGTTGGGCTGGATCCGGGGCCAGGACAGTGAGAACCGGTACGAGTCGACACCCAGCTGCTTCATAAGGGCAACATCGCCGGGCATGCGGTGGTAGTGGTCGCAGGCTACGGCCGGGCTGTGCCCGTCCACGATGGCACCTTCCTTGGCCGAAAACACGTCCCAGCCCGCCGTGCCCCTGCCGTCTTCAGTAAGGGCGCCCTCGATCTGGAAGGCCGCCGTGGCCACGCCCAGCGTGAAGTCCGCAGGGATGAGGGCGGCCAGGTCCTTGGCGGAAATGTGCATGGATTCAGTCCTTCATGACCGAGAAAGCGTGGAACGGGTACGTCCCAGAATGGCACACGGCAGGGCTGCTGACGAGCGTCGCTGCTAGATCTGAGCATGATGAAAAACTGGGGAAGTTCATCGACGATTTTTCCGAGCTGGTCCAGCTGACGCAGGCCGGAAACCACCGGCAGCAGGCGGGCAAGCGGCTGCTTGAGGCGCTGACGGAGCACCTGAGTGAGTCGGCTGAAGGCCTCTCCGTGGTGAACCTTGCCGTGGGGCCTGAAACAGCCAACGGATTCCTGGCCGAGCACCGCGGGGGTGACGTTCCACCACCGTCCCAGCCTCCCGGCGTCGGACGTCATCATGCCCGACGGCCTGCTGCAGAAGGTCGCGGACCACACCGTGGGCATCGCCACGCACCGGGCGTCCCTCAAACAGCACGGCCAGCATCTCAAACGGGGCATCCTGCTGTGCGGCCGCCCGGGGACCGGCAAGACGCACACCGTGCGCCACCTGCTGAGCCAGAGTGAAGGCTCGACGGCGATCCTCCTCTCGGGCGGATCGCTCGCCAGGATCTCCGAGGCGGCCCGCATGGCCCGGGCGCTGCAGCCCTCGATCGTCGTGCTGGAGGATTGCGATCTTATTGCCGAGGACCGGAGTTTCGGGCACGGGCCGCAGCCGCTGCTTTTTGAGGTGCTGGACGCCATGGACGGCCTGGACAACGACGCCGACGTCGCGTTTGTCCTCACCACCAACCGGCCCGACATGCTGGAGCGGGCGCTGGCGCAGCGCCCGGGCCGGGTGGACCTCGCGGTGGAGATCCCGCTGCCGGCCCATGCCGAGCGAGTCCGGCTGCTGGAACTCTACGGCCGCCTGGTGGCGTTCAGCCCGGCGGCACTGGATGCCGCCGCGGAACGGACGGCGGGAACCACCGCCTCCTTCGCGCGGGAACCGGTCCGGCGGGCGGTGGTGGCTGCGGCGCTGGATAACACCCCGGTGTCCGATTCGCACCTGGCGGCCGCCGTGGACGACCTGATGGCCGACGCCGAAACCCTCACCCGCAGCCTGCTGGGCAGCGGCACGGACGCGGCCGGCTCATTGTGAGCCGAAGAGGAACTCCTTGGCGTGCGCCACGGCCTTCCGGAAGGCATCGTTCCGGAGTGTGACGAGTTGCTCCGCGTCGCCGTCTGCCGGCTCGAGATAACCGGTGTAACCGGGCCGCAGCACCCAGACGTCGCCGGCGGGCGGAAGATAGAACACCCCGAAGGACCGCTGCTGCTCGTCTTCGGCGGTCCATACGGGGACCACTGCCAAGGCCGCGCCAGTGGCAGGATTGATCCAATGTGCGCGGGGAAGCGGCTCTTCGTGGGCTTCGGGGTCCAGGAACGGTGCAGTACCCTCGCCCCAGCGCTGTTCGAAGCGTTCGTGGAAGGCAGGAATCAGGTGGGAGTCGTAGCGGCGCCAGTCGCTCATTGTTTTGTCCGCCTCCTCGCGGTGATGGCTGTCGTCTTACGGGTTTACTTCCACGGTCCGCTTTCCCAGCGCACCGTGGTGATCCTGATGGTGTTGCCGGCCGGGACGTACCGGTTGCTGACCTTCCGGACGGGGATGACTGTCGGGGTGCCACCCGGCGCGCTTGGTCCGTTGCGGCTCCTGTCGTAGGTTGCGCGCCGCGCCGCGTCACGGAGGACAGCGAACGCCTGCATGATCCGCAGCAGCTCTCCATCCTGCACGTCGCGGTCAACCGTTGCGCCGCCGTCGAGATCCGGATGACGGGTGCGCATCAGCACCCGGTAGGCACGGGAGATCTCCTGCTGGCTGGCAGCAGGCTTCACGCGCAGCACATCGTAGTAGTCCGGCTGGCTGGTCATGGCGGTCCTTGTCGGGAATTCTGACCGGGAAGGTGCAGGGGCGCCGGACGTAGCCGGCGCCCCTGGGTCCGGACCTACTTACCGATCTCGTGCAGGGAACCCTGTTTGGTTTCGATCTCGATCCTGCGCGGCTTGGCCTGCTCCAACACCGGGATCCGCAGGGTCAGCACGCCCTGGTCGTAGCTGGCCTTGATGGTGTCCGCATTGAGCGTGTCGCCCAGGATGAGCTGACGACTGAAGACACCGCGCGGTCGCTCTGAGGCCACCAGCTCAACATTGGGCTGGGTGGGGTCCTGGCGCTCCGCGCGGACGGTCAGTACGTTGCGCTCCACGTTCAGGTCCACGGAATCCACCTTGACGCCCGGGAGGTCGAACGCCACCACGAACTCGCCGTCTTCCTGCCAGGCGTCCATGGGCATTGCCGCCGGCCGGGCGGCGGTTCCGAAGACCTGCTGGGCGAGCCGGTCCAGCTCACGGAACGGGTCCGTACGCATCAACATCATTTCCCACTCCTTCAGTTGCTAGAAGTTGAATCCAGTTCATCTATCCACCATCGGTTATCTGTATTGGTGGATATAGATTTTTTATAGCACTCGTGCGAGACTGATGCAACATCACGGGGAAGGTATTTTGGGGTGGACGCGGTCAGTAGAACGCCAGAACAGAAACCGGGTCCTCGGGCCGGTCAGGCACTGTATGCCATCTCTGTAGCAGCAAAGCTGGCAGGGACCGGGCAGCAGAACATCAGGCTCTACGAGACGAAAGGGCTGATCCTCCCGGAGCGTACGGCCGGCGGCACGCGTCAATACAGCAACGCCGACATCGGCCTGCTCCTGCACATCGGGGAACTCCTGGACCAGGGGCTCAATCTTGCCGGCATAGCCAAAGTCCTGGAGCTCGAGGCAGCGAATGCCGAACTGCGCCGCGCCCTCAGACGGGCCAGGTCACGCCCGGACACGTAGCGGCCAGGGTCCCCTGGCCAGTCAGGATCCGCGGCCGCCCGCCAGCCGGTAGGACTCCTCGAGCAGTTCTCCGAGTTCCTCGGCGCCGATTTGGTCCAGCCGGACCAGCACCAGCTGCGGCGACCGCTCATGGTGCGGGGTCCAGAAATATGTAGCAGGCTCCATGCCGGCCAGCGCCTCCCGCTCGGTGGTCTTCACCGTCAGCACGCCGTCCTCCCACATGCGTGCCATCAGCGTCTTCGCGAACCAGGCGGGCCGGTCCCAGCTGCTGCGTTCGGTGACACCGGGCAGCGCCAGGCACATCCTCCGCACGTCGTCCTCGGCTGCCATCGCGGCTAGTCGCCCGGCGCGTCCGCTTTGGAGAGTTCGCCCGTGATCCGTTCGCCGGGGATCCTGGCGGTCCGCCACGTATCCAGGGCGATGACGGCACCGAGGATCAGAAGCGAGAGCGTCATCGAGGCCAGCGCGTCGCTGAGCCAGTGGTAGCCAAGGTACAGGCGGCTCACCGCGGCGAGAACTATGCCGATGCCCGCACCAACGAAGCCGAAGACGGCCGACGTCGGGTTTTCCCGTCGCGAGAAGACCAGGAAGGCGGTCACTAGCAGGAAGTCGCAGGCACCCAGGACGTGGCCGGACGGGAACGAGAAGGTGTGGTCGGCGCCGAACAGCATCAGTTCCACAGGGGGCCGCGAGCGCTGGACGATCGCCAGGATGATCTGCGATATCACGACGCCGGTGAGCATGGCGGCGGCGAGCATAATGGGCCGCCAGGCGTGCTTGGCCGCGAACCCCCAGACCACCGCCACCACCAGCACGATGATGGGCAGGGCGACCGGGCCGAAGACCACCGCGAGGAAGATCATCACGGCAGTGAGGGTCTCGGACCGGAGCGAGAGCAGCCAGTCGCGGATGGATTCGTCGGGACCCCAGGGGCCGGTACCGCTCTGCAGGACGCCCACCAGCGTCGCGACGAACAGCAGGGCCCCCACGCTGATGAGCACCACCGCCGTCCGGTACAAAGCCTTCCGCGCGGCCGGTTCCATGAAGCGTTCCTCCACCACGAACTTGTCATGGAAGGTCCGCCAAAGACTGTTCTTGCCTGCCTGCTCTGCCACTGTGTGTCCGTCCGTGCGCCGTTAAGGAGTGCCTAAGGTGAAGATTATCCCTTCTGCCCGGCGTTGGCCTGCTCTGCCCGTCGTTGGCCCTGCGGCGGGCATGTCAGCCCGCGGGGGTAGCCTGTCTCAATGGGCGCGATGAATGAGCTGATCAACCGGCAGGGCGTGGAAACACTGGCCGGGATCCTGGCTGCGGCCGCTCCGGGATCGGGCTGGCCGCAAGTGGCTGCTGCCGCCGCACACTTGGACGAGTTGAGCCTGCGCAGCCGGACGGATGCGGTGAGCAGTGCGTTGCTGGCGGATGTGCGGCAGCTTCCGGATCCGGGATACCCGACGGCGGCACGCATCTTCCGGAGCGCCCTTTCCGGCGCCGGTTTCACGGGCTGGATCCTCTGGCCGGTATCCGAAACGGCCGTCACGCTTGCCCTCGAATCAGGCACTTCACCCTACTTTGACGACTGCCTGGCCCTTCTGGCCGAACTGACCCCGAGGCTCACGGGCGAGTTCGCCATTCGCCGGCTGCTGGCCGCGGACCTGGAGCGTTCCCTCGAGATCATCCAGGGCTGGACCGGGCATCCGGACGAGCATGTCCGGCGGCTGGCCAGCGAGGGGACGCGGCCGTACCTCCCCTGGGCGGTGCGGGTACCCGCCGTCGTGCTTCACCCGGAGGCGTCCCTCCCGGTTCTGGACGCCCTGTACCGGGATCCTTCGGAGTACGTGCGGCGCTCGGTAGCCAACCACCTCAACGACCTGGCGCGGCACGCACCAAAGGTAGTGGTGGCGACGGCGGCGCGCTGGCTGTCCGCGCCGGACGCCAACACCGCATGGGTGGTCAGGCACGGCCTGCGGACCCTGATCAAGAATGCGCACCCGGGAGCGCTGGCCCTGCAGGGGTTCGTGCCGGCGTCGCTCGCTGTCACGGGGCCGCGGCTGGACCGGAACTACGTGGCCCTGCCGGGTGAACTTGCTTTCGACTTCGAGATCGCCAACACCGGAACGGCGATGCCCGGCTGGCGGTTGACTACGTGGTCCATTACGTCAAAGCCAACGGCACGCAATCGGCCAAGGTCTTCAAGATCGCGGCGCTCACCCTCGCCGCCGGTGAGACCCGTACCCTCTCGAAGCGTCATGCCTTCCGTCAGATGACCACCCGGGTGCACCACCCGGGGGTCCACGCCCTTGAGCTGCAAATCAACGGGATCCGGCACGGGCACACGGAGTTTGAGCTGCACCTCTGAGGTGGGAGGCACTGCCGGTACCTGTATCAACAGCCACTCCCACACATGCGGAATGTGCGGTTGGCTAGTGGAGGAACACCCGGGCTCCTGCCCCTGACGAAGTGATGAGGAAACGAAAATGCGAGCAACCATCATGTATGGCGCCGGCGACGTGCGCGTGGAGAACGTGCCCGATCCCGTCATCCAGAATTCGACCGACGCGATCGTGCGGATCGTCAATTCCTGTATCTGCGGCTCCGACCTGCACCCCTACCACGGCATGCCCTCGTCCAGGCAGGGCAGCCCCATGGGCCACGAGTTCATCGGCGTCGTGGAGGAAACAGGCAAGGACGTGTCCACCCTGAAGAAGGGGGACTTCGTCATCGCCCCGTTCGCCTGGTCCGACGGTACCTGCGTCTTCTGCCGTGAAGGCCTGCAGACCTCCTGCCGCCACGGCGGGTTCTGGGCCTCGAACGGAATCGGCGGCGCCCAGGCCGAGGCCATCCGTGTCCCGTTCGCCGACGGCACCCTGGTCAATGCCCCTGTGGGTGAGGACAGCGAGCTGCTGCCGTCGCTGCTGACCCTCTCCGACGTCTACGGCACCGGCTACCACGCCGCCATCAAGGCAGGCGTCAACGCCCGGACCACTGTCACGGTCATCGGTGACGGCGCCGTCGGGCTGATGGCGGTGCTGTCCGCCAAGCAGCTCGGTGCCGAGCAGATCATCCTGATGGGCCGGCACAAGGCCCGCACCGACCTGGGCATCGAATACGGCGCCACCGACGTCGTCGCCGAACGCGGTGAGGCCGGCATCGAGAAGGTGCGCGAGCTCAGCGGCGGCGACGGAACGCACACCGTACTTGAGTGCGTGGGGCACCGCCCGGCGTACGACCAGGCCCTCGGCGTCATCCGCCCTGGCGGCGTCATCAGCCGGGTGGGCGTGCCCCAGTACGAGGACGCTCCGATCGGCTTCGGCTCGATGTTCGGCCCGAACATCACGCTCACCGGCGGCCCTGCCCCGGTCCGCGCCTACATCGAGACGCTCCTGCCCGGCGTCCTTGACGGCACCGTCAACCCGGGCAAGGTGTTCGACCGGACCATCAACCTGAACGAGGTCCCCGACGGCTACCGCGCCATGGATTCCCGCGAGGCCCTGAAGGTCCTGGTCCGTCCGTAGCGCCACCCTCGAAAGGAAACAACCATGGCTACCTGGCTCATCACAGGCTGCTCGACCGGACTCGGCCGCGCGCTCGCCCAAACCGTGCTTGCGAACGGCCACAACGCCGGCTACGGTTACCGTGCCGCGGTTGAAGAGGCCGACGACGCCGAGATCCGGCAATTGTTCGACACCAACTTTTTCGGCGCCGTCAGCATGATCAAAGCAGTACTCCCCGGCATGCGCGCCAACAGGGCCGGGTCCATCCTGAACATCTCCTCCATCGGGGCGCGCATCTCACCGGCCGGATCCGGATACTACTCCGCCAGCAAGGCAGCCCTGGAGGGCCTGTCCGGCTCCCTCCACAAGGAACTGAAGCCACTCGGAATCAACGTCACCGTCATCGAGCCCGGCGCGTTCCGCACCGACTTCGCGGGCCGCTCGCTGACCCAGTCGGCCACGCCGATCAAGGACTACGCGGAGACGGCCGGGAAGCGGCGCAAGGAGAACGACACGGTCCACGGCACCCAGCCGGGCGACCCCGCCAAGGCGGCGGAAGCCATCCTGGCGGTCGCCGCGAGCCCGAACCCGCCGTCCCTGCTGGTGCTCGGCAGCGACGCTTTTGACTTGTTCGGCGCCGTCGCCCAGGCACAGCGCACGGAACTGGACCAATGGCGGGACGTCAGGCTCAGCACGGACATCGGAGGAGAACAACCATGAGCACGCAGAAGCAACCGAAAACGCCCACCGTCAAGGGACCCGATGACTGGTTTACCGGCGACGTCTACTTCAACGCGTACTACTCCGGCCAGCAACCGTCCCGTGCCCGGCTGAATCTGGTTCGCTTCACTCCTGGCGCGCACACCGCCTGGCACAAGCACGCCGTCGGGCAGACCCTGCACGTCACGGAAGGCATCGGGTATGTGCAATCGCGTGGGGAAGAGCTGATCGAGCTGCAGCCCGGCGATACGGTCTACACGCCCGCGGGTGAGTGGCACTGGCACGGTGCGACGGAAGGCAACTTCATGTGCCACCTCGCCCTGTGGGAAGCACCAGTGGACAGCGACGAGGCCGAAACGGTCTGGGGCGCCAAGCTCACGGCCGACGAATACCCCTCGACGAAGTAGAAGACGACAGGCACCCGCACTAGGGCCGCAGCGCGGCGTTACTGCGGGTGCTTGGCAGTTGGTGATGGTTCGGCGAACTCGTCATCGTGCGTGGCAGCCCAGGAGGCCAAGAGCTGCAAGGCGTCAGCCGTCGGGGAACCGGCGGGCGCGGTGTACACGTTCAGCACCAGGCCCGGCTCGCTGGGCAGCTCCATGGACTGGTAGTTCAAATCCAGGTCACCCACCACCGGGTGGTGCAGCCGCTTAAGCCCGCTGCGGTGGAAGACGACATCCCGGGAAGCCCACCGGTCCCTGAACAGCTCGCTCTGCGTGGACAGCTCGCCGACCAGCCGGATGAGTTCGGGGTCGTGCGGATGCCGGCCTGCTTCAAGCCGCAGCATCGCTGCGGCATCGTTGGCGATCTGATCGTAATCTCGCCAGAACTCCCGGGCTGCCGGGTCAAGGTACGTAAACCGGGTGGTGTTCACGGGGCGGTGCGCGCTTTTGAAAACAGGTGAGTAAAGGGCCCGCCCCATCCGGTTTGCTGCCAGGATGTCGTGGCGGCCGTTGCGGACCCACGCCGGCGCGTCAGCCATTGCATCGAGGACCTGCTGCACTTCAGGGCGGACAGTACCGGACGGCTTGCTGCGCCTCCTGCGAGCCGGCCCGGCGGCGCGGGCGAGGTCAAAAAGATGCTCCCGCTCGGCTTCGTCCAGCTTCAGCGTGCGTGCGAGGGCATCCAGCACGCTTTCGGACGCCCCGGCGAGGTTGCCGCGCTCCAGGCGCACGTAGTAGTCCACTGACAAACCGGCCAGCATCGCCACTTCCTCACGCCTCAGGCCGGCGACCCGCCGATTCCCGCCGTACGCAGGCAACCCGGCTTCCTCGGGCGAAATCCGCGCCCGCCTGGAACTTAGAAACTCTTTTATGTCCGCGCGCACGTCTCCCATACCCCTACGGTAAGCGCCCGCGGTCCCGGGCGGCAGGCACTGTCAGTACCTGCCTGCTCCGCGCCCGGGGAACGCAAGCCCAGCCACGACCCGGCAGCTACCGCTGGGTGGTTCCGCTGGCGGTGGCGCCCAGCATGGCGAGCTCGGCCCGGCTGGGCAGGCCCTCCCAGTCACCGGCAGTGCTGACGGCGAAAGCCCCCATAACGGCGCCGCGTTGCAGGCGGCCGGCAACGTCCTCACCGTCGAGCAGGGCAGAGAGGTAGCCGGCTGTGAAGGCGTCCCCCGCGCCCACGGTATCAATGCTTGTCACCGTGACGGCGGGCGCCTCGAACCGTCCGGAGGCGGTATGGACGCCGGCGCCGGCTGCTCCCCGCTTGACCACGACTTCCCCAACCCCCTGCTCCAGCAACGAGGCAGCGAGCACGGTTTCGGCGTCGTCGTACCCCAGGGAATCGGAGCCGCTCAAGGCGGCGGACGCCACGAGGTCCAGTTCGTCGTCGGACGCTATCAGGATGTCGGCGTGCCGCGCGATGGGGCCCAGCACGGTTCGGGCCTCGTCCCGGGTCCAGAGCCGGCTGCGGTAATTGACGTCGAGGGAGACCACCACTCCGTCGGCGGCGGCGCGCTCGGCAGCGTATTCAAACGCCTTCCGGGCTTCCGGGCTGAGCGCGGGGGTGATGCCGGTCAGGTGCAGCACGCGCGGGCTGGCACCGAGGGCACTGTCCACGTCGTCCCGGCTGACGGTGGAACCAGCCGAACCGGCGCGGTAGTAGAAGGCCCGGGTGACGTCCGCGGTCCGCTGTTCGAGGAACATCACGCCCGTGCTGCGGGACGGATCCACCCGGCACTGCGTCCCGATGTCCTCGGAGCGGAGCTGCCGCAGGATGAATTCGCCGTGCGGATCGGCGCCAACTGCACCGGCCCACGTGACTGTGTGTCCTAGCCGCGCAACCCCCACGGCGACGTTCGATTCGGCACCGGCCACGTGCATGGCCAAGCTTCCGCCGGCGGACAGCGGACCGGCGGACCGCAGCGACACCATGGACTCGCCGAAGGTCAGAAGGTCGACGGCGGCGCTCACCGCACGCCCGCTGCGGCGGTCGCTACGGCCGCTGCGGCCGTTCGGCGGGCAAAGGAGTCCGCCAGGTCCACAAACGCGCGGGCACGCCCGCGCATCGGCGCGAGGTCACCGCCGGAGCCGACATCACCGAACAGCGGCCCGCCAAGCCCGACGGCGATCGCGCCGGCTTCCCAGTAACCCGCGGCCTCGTCCAGGCCCACGCCGCCGACGGCGATAAACGGGATCCCGGGGAAGGGATCGCGCAGCGCCTTGAGATAGCCGGGGCCGCCGATGGAGGCGGGGAACAGTTTGATGGCGGTGGCCCCGCGGTTCATCGCTTCGTACGCCTCGCTGGGCGTCAGGGCGCCCGCCAGGACGGGGATTCCCTGCCGCGCCGATTCGTGGATGGATGCGGCCAGGGACGGCGTAACCATAAACTGGCCGCCGGCCCCGGCGACGTTGTCCACGTCTTGCACGGTCAGGACGGTTCCGCCGCCGACGTAGCAGCCGGCCGGTGCGGCGGCGCGGACCTCGCGGATGGCATCCAGCGCCCCCGGCGTGGTCAGTGCGATCTCGACGAATCTGAACCCTTCCGCCATCGCGGCGAGGGCGGCCTGCGCCGCGGCCTTGCCGTCGGTACCGCGCACGATTCCCACGAGCCGCGACTCCCGGATTCCGGCCAGCAGGCTTTCGGGCGTGATGTCCGTGCTGTCAGTCATGTTGTTTACCATTCTGCAAATGCTCCGTCCGAGTGGCGCCAGACCGGCCCGCGCCAGGCGTGGCCGCGCTTGTCCGCCGCGCGGACCACGGCCTCGTCGATTTCAATGCCGAGGCCGGGACCGGTCAGCCGTTCAATGTGGCCGTCCACGAACTTCAGCGGGGACTTGTCCACCACGTAGTCCAGGACTTCGGCGCCCTTGTTGTAGTGGATGCCGATGCTCTGTTCCTGGATCAGGAAGTTGGGCGTCGCGAAGCCCACCTGCAGGCACGCTGCCAGGGCCAGCGGCCCCAGCGGGCAGTGCGGTGCCAGCTGGACGTCGTAGATTTCGGCGAGCGAGGCGATCTTGCGGACCTCGGTGATCCCGCCGGCGTGTGACAGGTCAGGCTGGGCCACGGCGATTCCTGCCTGCAGTGCGGGCAGGAATTCCTGCCGGCTGTAGAGCCGCTCACCGGTGGAAACCGGCGTCGTGGTTGAAGAGGTGAATTCGCGCAGCAGGTGCGTGTTTTCCGGGACCACGGGTTCTTCGAGGAAGAACGGCCGGTACGGTTCCAGCAGCGGCGCCACCCGGCGGGCGTTGGCCAGGCTGAAGCGGCCGTGGAAGTCCACCGCGACGTCGCGGTGGTCCCCCAGCACCTCGCGGGCCGCGGCAACACGGCGGACGACGCCGTCGATCTCGGCCACCGAGGCGACGGGGCTCATCCGGCCGCTGGCATTCATCTTGACGGCGGTCAGGCCCACTTCCAGCTGGGCGCTTATCTGGTCCGCCACCTCGTTCGGCTCGTCCCCGCCCACCCAGCCGTACATCCGGATCCTGTCGCGGACGTGGCCGCCCAGGAGCTGGTGCACGGGGGTGTTGAAGTGCTTGCCCGCGATGTCCCACAGTGCCTGGTCCAGCCCGGAGACGGCACTGGCCAGGATGGGTCCGCCGCGGTAGAAGGAACCCTTGGTCATGACCTGCCAGTGGTCTTCGATCCGGAGGGCGTCGTTGCCGATCAGCAGCTCCGAGAGCTGGCCGACGGCGGTGCGGACCGTTTCGCTGCGCCCCTCGCAGGTTGCCTCGCCCCAGCCGACAATCCCGCTCTCCGTCTCGATCCGGACAAACAGCCAGCGCGGCGCGACGAGGAAGGTTTCAATTCTGCTGATGAGTGTCATACCGGACCTAGCCCTTGGTAGCTCCGGCGGTCATGCCGGAGACGATGTACTTCTGCGTGAAGAGCGCAATGATCATGATGGGGATGGTCACCACGGTGGCGGCCGCCATCAGCCCGCCCCAGTCGATGCTGGCGTAGGAGACAAAGTCGAAGATGGCAACGGGAAGCGTCTTGGTCTTGGACCCGGAGAGCACCAGGGCGAACATGAAGTTGTTCCAGGAAAAGATGAAGGACAGGATGCCGGCGGTGGCCATGCCGGCCACGGACAGCGGCAGCGTGATGCGCTGGAACGCGCCGATCGGCGTCAGTCCGTCCACCTGCGCCGATTCCTCCAGCTCCAGCGGGAGCGAATCGAAGTAGCTCATCATGATGTACACGATCAGCGGCAGGGCAACGAACATGTGGCTGAGGATCAGTACCTCGAACCCACCTACCATTTTCAGGTTGGAGAACACGTAGTACCAGGGCACCAGCAGGGAAACACCCGGGATGACGCGGGCCATCAGGACCACCAGGGCTGAGCGGTGCATGGTGAACCGGCTCATGGCGTACGCAGCCGGGACGCCCAGCACCAGCGAGAGGGCCGTGGAGACAAAGGCCACCCAGAAGCTGTTGAAGATGAAGACGAAGTAGTTGTTGCGCTGCAGCACGTTTGCGTAGTTCTCGAACGTGGGGCTGAAAATGAACGATTTGGCGGTGTCGTAGATGTCAACGTTGGTCTTCAGTGAGGCCAGCAGCATCCAGAACAGCGGCGCGACCAGGAACAGCACGACGGCGATCAGGGCCGCGACGCGGAAGACCTTGTAGGCGCGGGTGCCGAGGGGCTTCTTCGGGCGGCGGACCGGCCGGGGATGCCGGGGCTGCCCGGCGGACGTTTGGGTTTTGGTGTTTTCGTTCAGGACGGTCATTTGCTTACCGCTTTCTTGCGCATGGTCAGCAGCCACATGGAGCCGATGATGATCATGAAGAACAGGATCAGCACCGCGGAGGACAGCCCGTACTGGTTGTAGTCGAAGCTCAGCCCGTAGGCGTAGACGTTCAGGGTCTCCACTTCGTGGAAGGACCCGCCTCCCTTGCCCTTGGTGGCGTACAGGATGTCGAAGGTCTTCAGGGCGTCGATGCCCCGGAGGAGGATGGCCACAATCACCGTGGGCATCATCAGGGGCAGCGTGATGAAGAAAAAGCGCTGGAACGCGTTGGCTCCGTCCATGCGTGCCGCCTCGTCGGGCTCCTCGGAGAGGGAGGTCAGGCCAGCAAGCAGGATCAGGACCACCATGGGGGTCCACTGCCACACGTCCATGAAGATGGTGGTGCCGAGCGCGGTGTCCTGGCCGGAGAGCCAGGGCTGGGCGGGGATGCCCACAGCGGCGAGCAGCTGGTTCGCGAACCCGATGTTGGGGTCGAAGATCAGCCGCCACATCATGCCGACGGCTACCGGGGTTGCCACGAGCGGCAGCAGGATGGCCACGCGGACCCACTTTTCGCCGCGGAAGGGCCGCCACAGCAGCAGGGCGATGCCCATGCCGAGTGCCACTTCGCAGACCAGGGCGATGCCGGTGAAGGTGAGTGTGCGGCCCACAGCGGGCCAGAAGCGTTCGACGTCGGACAGGACCGTCAGGTAGTTTTCCAGGCCGATGAATTCGGTGGCTGCGCGGACGGAGCCCTGCGAATCGGTGAGGCTCAGGTACAGCGTCCAGGCCAGCGGGAAGATGATCAGGACGCCGACGAAGGCCATCGCCGGGGCTGCGAAGAGCCATTTGCGGTGCCGGTTGGCCCAGTCAGAGAATTTTTCGCGGGCACCGGGAGCACGGCCTGCGTTCCGGGCTGCGCTGCGGGGAGGAGTCATTACAGACATGGTTCACCTAAGGAGTTGGGGGGTGAAGAATGGCCGGGGCGGGACGGCAGCGTCACTGCCGTCCCGCCGGGGCTGTTGCGTACACCGGGCCTCATTGGCTGAGGCCCCGTGCACTGCGTGCGTTACTTCTTTTCGCTGTCCAGGAACTTCTGGAAGGCCACGTGGGCCGAGTCTGCTGCGGCGGAAGCGTCGGCGCCGGTGATGCTGGCAACGATCGGCTCGCCCACGATTTCGCGGGCCTTGCCAACGGTGACTACCTCGGGACGGTCGTGGCCCACACCGTTTTTGGCGCTGGCGGCAATGGCTTCGGCCAGGTCCTTCGGGTACGTGGAAGTTCCGGCTGAGTCAGCCCAGACGGAGGCGCGGGGTCCGGGGACGCCGGCCTTCTGTGCGGCCAGGGTGCGTTCCTTGCTGGTGGCCCACTGGATGAACTTCCAGGCGTTGTCCTGGTTGCCCGAAGCCTCGTTCACTGCCAGGCCCCAGGACGGGATGTTGTACGGCTTGGAACCGGCGGGACCGGCGGGCAGTGCGGCGAACCCGACAGTCTCGGCAACCTTGGACTTGGCCGGATCGGTGGCGTTCTTGTAGAGCGAGTCCGCCTCGGTGTAGAAGGCGGCCTTGCCCTGGGTGAAGATGGCCATCGCTTCGGGCCAGCTCATGTCCGTGCTGACGTTAGCGGGACCGTAGTTCTTGATCAGGCCGCCGTAGAAGGCATAGGCCTCTTTGGCAGCTGCCGAGTTGACGGTGGACTTGCCGCTGGAATCGGTGAAGTCGCCGCCGAAGCTGTACAGGAAGCTGGAGAACTGGGTGACGGCGGCGGACTTGCCGGTGCGGGCCACAAAACCGGCGGTGTCCGGGTTGGCTTCCTTGATGGCCTTGGCGGCCGCTTCAAGCTCCTCCATGGTCTTGGGGACCTCAAGGCCGGCGGCCTTCAGCAGGTCCTTGCGGTAGTAGAGGACTTCGCGCTCGGTGATGATGGGGACGCCAACAACCTTGCCGTCAGCGGTGGTGGCCTTGACCGGGCCCTCCTGGTAGTCCTTCCAGTCCCAGCCGGAATCCGAGGAGACCTTGCTGGTCAGGTCCGCGAGGTAGCCGTTCTTCGCGAACGCCTTGCCTTCCTGGAGCGGGCGGTACATCATCACGTCGATCTCGTCGCTGCCTGCGTTTAGCTTGACGTTGTACTGGTCCGAGAGCTGGTCTTCGCCGAGCTGCGTCAGTTCCACCTTGAGCCCGGAGGACTTCTCAAATTCCGGGATGGCGGCCTTGATGCCTTCGGTCCAGACGTGATTTGCGAGAGTTACCCGGACGATGCCGGATTCCTTGGCGTCGCTGCTGCCGCTGCCGCCGCCGCAGGCTGTCAGCCCCATGGAAAATGCCGCGGCGACTGCCGCGTACTTCATTACTGAACGTCGCTTCATGACGACTCCCTTGCTTCGAGGCTGACGTCACTGTCCAGCCATCTACAAATGCATCTTTACATCTGCTCTGGAAGAGAGCATAGGTAAATAAGGCAGACTTAAACAACCCCTTTTGGCAACCAGTATGATTTATCTATGAAAACCCCAAAGGCGGAGTCCCCTACCGACCGGCATACCGCGTTGGTCCAGAGTTTGGGGCTCGCCATTGCCGAGGGGTCCCTCGCGCCGAATTCGGTGGTGCGGCTGGACGAGCTGGAGGCGCAGCACAAGGTATCCCGGTCCGTGGTCCGGGAAGCCGCCCGGGTTCTGTCATCCAAAGGCATGCTGGCATCCCGTCGGCGGTTCGGCACCGTGGTACAGCCCGAAGAGGCCTGGAACCTTTACGATCCCCAGGTGATCCGCTGGCGGCTGGCCTCGTCCCGGCGGCTGGAGCAGCTTCAGGCCCTCAACGAACTCCGTGGCGCGATCGAACCACAGGCTGCCCGGCTCGCGGCCGAGCGGGCGTCGTGGGATGCCGGGAGCGACCTGGTCTCCCTGGCCGCGCGGCTGTGGGCGGCCGGCCAGCGCGGAGAGCAGGAGGAGTTCCTCCGGCTGGACGTGGAGTTCCATGCCGCCGTACTCAAGGCTTCCGGCAACGCCATGTTTGCCCAGCTCCAGAATCTTGTGGCCGAGGTCCTCACCGGCCGGACGGAACACGGCCTGATGCCAGACCTGCCGCACCACGAAGCACTTCAGCTTCACGTTGACGTGGCCAGCGCCATCCAGCGCGGTGAGGCCGGCGCCGCCCATGCCGCCATGAGCAGGATCGTGGAACAGTTCGCTGAGGAAGTGGGCCATATCTGGTCCGAGCACAACCATGGCAAGTCGCCGGATGCTTCCCCTCAGCACACAACCCCGCGGCACACAACAGGGGCCGACGGCGCCCCCCAATTGCCGCCGTCGGCCTCCCTTTCCACAACCGACAGCTAGAACGAACCCGTGGTGAACTGCCACGTCTTCGTGGCCAACTGATTGCCTGCTAGGTCCCGGATGGACGTCCCGCCGCCGCTTACGGTCACCATGTATTTCGTATTCGCTGCCAGAGTGTTCTGCGGGTCCAGGATCCACTGATTGGTGGTGCCGTTGCGGAAGACGGCAGCCGGGACCAGAGCCCCGGTGGCCGCGTTCTTCACCGTGAACGTGGCGGTGCTGACACCCTGGACCGGCTCACTGAAGGTCACCGACAGGTTGTTGTTCCGCCGGACCAGGAGGGAGTTGCTGCCCGGCGTGAACCCTGTGACCGTGGGCGCCGGGCCGGTGGTGAACGTCCAGCTCGTGCTGGCCAAGGGCGTGCCCGCGGTGTCGCGGATGGCGGTGGCGCCGCCCACCAGCGTCGCCGTGAAGGTGACGTCCGCGGCCAGGTTGGCGGAGGGATCGAGGGTGGCCGTTTTCGTTGTCGCGTCGTAGCTGACCGTTGCCGGGATGGCGGTGCCGGCGGCGTTCCGGAGCACAAATGTTCCGGCACCAACACCCTGGACGGCCTTGCTGAACGTGGCCGTCACGTTGCTGGCCACGGGTACCGCCGTCGACTGTGCTGCGGGTGATTTGGCCGTAACAGTGGGGGCGGGCGCCACGGGTGCCGGTGCCGGTGCGGGTGCCGCCGCGTACACCAGGCGGTTCGGCGTGCCGGTCCCGGTGCCCGTGATGACTCCGGCGGTGGCGTTCGAGGTCAGCGCCGAAGCAATCTGGGCCGGTGTGAGTGCCGGGTTCTGGGACAGCAGCACCGCCGCGGCGCCTGCCGTGTGGGGCGCTGCCATGGATGTGCCGGACATGGACGCGGTTGCGGTTGTTGAGGTGTACGACGCGGAGACAATGCCGACGCCAGGTGCATACAGATCCACGCAGGAACCGAAGTTGGAGAAGGAAGCCTGGCGGTCGGCGGAATCGCTGGCCGCCACGGTGACCGCTGCGGGGAGCCCCGCCGGCGAGCTCCCGCAGGCGTCCGCGGCGGAGTTGCCGGCGGCAACCACTGCCGTGACGCCGTCGTTGATGACACCCTGGAGCGCGGAATCCACAGCCGCGCTGGCCGCCCCGCCCAGGCTCATGTTCACCACGGCGAGCGTTCCGGCGGCGTGGTTGCCGGCGATCCAGTCCAGGCCGGCCACAACGTCGGAGTTGAAACCGGAGCCGGAGCAGTCCAGGACCCTGACGGGGACGATCGTCGCCGCCTTTGCCACGCCGTAGGTGGTTCCGGCCACCGTTCCGGCCACATGGGTGCCGTGGCCGTTGCAGTCGCCGGCTCCGCGGCCATCGGCCACTGCTGTCCAGCCTGCTGCCACGCGGCCGGCAAACTCTGTGTGCGAGGCGAGCACGCCGGTATCCACCACGTAAGCGCTGACTCCGGCGCCGGCGGCGGTCCACGTGTAGGAACCCGAGAGGGGCAGGGGCCGCTGGTCCACGCGGTCCAACCCCCATGGCGCGGGCTGCTGCGTTGCGGAGAGTGTGATGGGGGCGTCCACCTCCACCGAGGCGACGCCTGCCGAGCGGGACAATGCCGCGGCTTGCGCCGGCGTCGCCGTAACCACAGCGCCTCGCAGGGCGTGCGTAAAGGAACGCCCGACGCCGATGCCCTGCGTTTTCAGGCGCGCCGCCTCGGCCGGGACGTCGGTTTCGGCGGCGTAGCGGACCAGGTAGCGGACGTTTGCGTCGGTGCCGGCGGGGGCAAGGGCCGGCTCAACGGCCCCGGCGGGCAGGCCCGAGGCGGTCAGTGCCACGGCAGAAATCAGCATGGCGGCAGCGGGCAGCACAAAACGGAAGGTGCGCATGGTGGGGTCCTAGTGTTCCGTGTTAATGGTTTGTTTGCGTTTCATCTTGCCCAGGAGATAGTCCGCTGATTTGGTCCAGGTGAATGGTTTGGCGTCCTGGTTGTAGTTCTC
>NZ_JBTNDX010000033.1:0-38933 GCF_054510755.1 Pseudarthrobacter sp. MDT3-1
TCCGAAAATAGCCGCAGACAGGGGACCGTCACCGATGTCCGGAGACATGGAGTGTCACCATTGTCCTGAGGCAGAACTGTCACCGATGTTTCGAGACATCACAGTGCCTGCTAAAAAGCCTGCTGCCAAAACGCCTGCTGAAGAAACCCCAGCCGAGGGGATGCCTACCGCTGCGCGTACGGCCGGTGGACAATAAGCCATGACCACGCTCCCGACCTCCGCCGCCGTATTGACCCCACAAGCCGTGATCCCACAAGCCGTGATCCCACAAGCCGGGACCCCACAAGCCCTGAGCCAAGATGCCCCGGATCCGCAGGTGCTCACTCCGGAGCTCCTCAGGGCATGGGCCTGGCATAGGCAGGGCCTCGACGGCTCCCTGCAGGGCGCGGATGCCGCCGACGTGTTTAGCAGAGCGGGCTGGGCCCGTTCCGTCGGCGGCGCCAACCCGTACCTCACGCTCTTTGCCCGCGCCGGCACTAGCCGCGCGCAGGCGGATGCCGACGTCCTGTCGCTGAACATCCATGAGTTGCCCACCGCCCGCGGCTGCACCTATGTGCTGGGACAGGGTGACTTTGCGTGGGGCCTCCAGATCGGCCGGGACGCCGCCGTGGCGCCGTTCCGTGTGCTGGCAAGAATGGGCGTCGAGCGCGGCGAGATCACGCTGCTGGAGGAGGAGATCCTCCACGCCCTCGCCGAGGCCGGCAACCCGCTGGACCCCAAACAGCTCAAGGATCTCCTGGGCGATTCGGTCCGGAACCTCGGTGAGGAGGGCAAAAAGAAGGGCGCCGCCACCACGTTGCCCACGGCCTTGGGCCTCCTCCAGGCGGACGGCCGGATACGGCGTGTGCCCGCCAACGGCCGGCTGGATCAGCAGCGCTACGCCTACACACTGTGGGGTTTGCCGCCCACCGCCATGGACGACGACGCCGCCCGCAGCCTCCTGCTGCAGCGCTATCTCGGCTGGACTGGCGGTGCCACGGTCAAGCAGTCGCAATGGTTCACCGGGTTCACCCTGGCCCACACGAAGGCAGCGTTGGCCGCCACTGGGGCAGTGGAGGTTCCCACCGCCAACGGTGAGGTGCTGTGGATGATGCCCGACGACGTCGGGCGGCTTGCGTCGTTCGAGGCGCCGGCGGAGGAACAGATTCAGCTGCTGGCCGGCACGGATTCGTTGGTCCTGCTCCGCAGGAACTCGGGGGAGCTGTTTGCCGAGGAGGACAAGGGAAAGCAGGTCCTGGGGTCCACGTTGGCGTTGCAGGCTGACCTGCCGGACCATCCCATCTTCGACCGCGGCCGGATCATCGGGCTGTGGCAATACGATCCCAGGAAATCACGGATTGTCTATTGGCTCTTTGACGGGGCCACACCCGCAGTATCCCGGCGCATCGCCGAGGTAGAGGCCTGGATCCGGGACGAACTGGGGGACTTCCGCTCGTTCAGCCTGGACTCGCCGGCCTCGCGCCAGGACAGGATCGACGCCCTGGATGCCGCAGGCTGAGAGTCGTGCAGGCAGGTGAGAGCGCTACAGCAGGCCCGAGACAAATTGCAGCCCCCTACGACCCGTTACAGCCGGCTGCGGTGCGCTGCGAAGAAGTCCCTGAGAACCGCACCGCACTCCTCTTCCCTGACCCCGCCGTACACCTCAACCCAGTGGTTGAGCCGGCGGTCGCGGAGGATATCGAATACCGAGCCCGCCGCTCCGGCTTTCTCATCCCAGGCACCGAAGACCACTCGGGGAATCCTGGCCAGGACCACCGCGCCGGCGCACATGGCGCACGGCTCCAGAGTGACCACCAGCGTGCAGTCCGCCAGCCGCCAGCCGTCCCCGGCGCCGCCGTCGAGCTTGGACAAGGCACGCAACCTGTCCGCCGCCTGGCGGATGGCCATCACCTCGGCGTGGGCGGTGGGGTCTCCCAGGTCTTCCCGCTGGTTTCGTCCAGACCCCAGGACGGCGCCGTCGGGCCCTATCACGACGGCGCCGATGGGCACATCCTCGGTGTCCAGCGCGCGCTGGGCTTCGTTCAGGGCAAGACCCATCCATTCGAGGTGGATCTTTTCTGCGGCGACCATGGCTCAATGATAGTTTCGAAGGATATCCAGCCTGCAAAGCATGGACGCCGGGAGGCATAGTGGACACATTCAGGGACCGTCTGGGCCAATGGTTCAAACCATATGCCGCGCTGTGGCTCACCATGATGGTGGGCGGCGCCTTGGTGGTCACCATGGCGCTCCTGGGTGCCGAGGTCTACAACAACGTGGTGGATGAAGAGGGACTGGCCGCCCTGGACCTGCCCGCGCTGGAGCTGTCCCAGGGCCTTCGGAACCCCGCACTGGATGCCGGGGTGACGGCTTTCACCAACATCGGCGGGGGCATCGGCATGCCCATCCTGGCCAGCATCCTGACAGCCTGGCTCACGTTCCTAAGCCGGACCTGGCGGCCCATCGTCCTGGTGGGCGGCGCCGCGGCCGTCTCCACGCTGGCCACCACGGTGGGCAAGCGGCTGGTGGGCCGCACCCGCCCGGACCACGCCGAAGCTGTCCCTCCGTACGAGACTTCGCCGTCCTTCCCGAGCGGCCACACCCTGAATACGACGGTGGTGATCGGTGTCCTGGTGTACGTCATGTGCCTCCAGTTCGAAATGCTGTGGGCGCGCATCACAGCCATCACCGCCGGGGTGATCTTCATCATCGCGATGGGCCTGAGCCGGGTGTTCCTGGGCCACCACTGGCTGACCGATGTGATGGCCGGCTGGTTCCTGGGCCTTGCCTGGGTGGGCATCGTGATCCTGGCGCACCGGCTGTTCCATGTGCTGCGGAAACGCGAGCACGCGGGCCCGGCACCCACGTTCGAACACCCCGCCCTGCGGGAGGATCCGTCGAGCTGATTCCCGGCCGGAGGCCCTCCGCGCGGGTGATAGTTTTGACGCATGCGCACTCTCGTTGTGGACCACCCGCTGGTCGCCCATAAGCTCACCGTCCTGCGGGACAAGAACACTCCGTCACCGGTCTTCCGGCAGTTGACGGAAGAGCTGGTGACCCTCCTGGCCTACGAAGCCACCCGTGAGGTCCGCACCCAGCCGGTCACCATCGAGACGCCGGTCAGCACCACTGTGGGCACCGCTTTCACCAAGCCCACGCCTCTGGTGGTCCCCATCCTGCGCGCCGGGCTCGGCATGCTTGAGGGCATGACCAAGCTGGTCCCCACTGCTGAAGTGGGTTTCCTGGGCATGGCCCGCGACGAAGAAACCCTGGACATCATCACCTACGCGGAGCGGCTCCCGGAAGACCTGACGGACCGGCAGATCTTTGTGCTGGATCCGATGCTTGCCACAGGCGGAACCCTGCGCGAAGCCATCAAGTTCCTGTTCAAGCGCGGCGCCTCCGACGTCACGTGCATTTGCCTCCTGGCCGCGCCGGAAGGCCTGGCCAAGCTCGAAGAGGAACTTGCCGAGGCCAACGTGACCATCGTGCTGGCCTCCATTGACGAACGGCTCGACGAGAAGTCCTACATCGTTCCCGGGCTCGGCGACGCCGGCGACCGCCTGTACGGCATCGCCGGCTAATTCGGGGCTGCTTCGGATTTCAGGTCTTCCGCTTTCCTGCCGCCGCCGTTAGCCTGTGGCGCATGGACTGGAAGCTTGAACTCGTTTTTGTGCCCGTATCCGACGTGGACCGCGCCAAGGATTTCTACGTCAGCAAAGTTGGATTCAACCCGGATTTCGACGAGTGACCCATGGATGGCATCCGCTTCGTCCAGCTGACCCCGCCGGGATCCGCCTGCTCCATTTGTATTGGCGAGGGCCTCAATGTCGCCCCTCCGGGTACGGCCCCAAGCCTGCAGATGGTGGTCAGCGACATCCAGGCTGCCCACGACCACCTCAAGGGCAACGGTGTGGAGGTCAGCGACATAGACATCCAGGGCTGGGGGCACTTCGTCTACTTCGCGGATCCCGACGGAAACAAGTGGGCGGTGCAGTACATCCCGGGCCGTGACGCCTAAGCCGGTGACGCCTGGGGCAAAATAGGCAGCATGAACATCCCCACACCTGCCGCCACACGAACACTGACCTGCCGGGCCGTCCTTTTCGATATGGACGGCACGCTGGTGGACTCCACGGCAGTAGTGGAGGAGGTCTGGGGAGAATTCGCGGCCCGGTACGGCCTGGACGTCGCCGAAATCCTGCGCACTTCGCACGGCGTCCAGGCTGCCGATACCGTACGCCGGTTCGCGCCGGGGGGAGCGGACGTCGCGGCCCTCACCGAGGAACTGGGTGCGATGGAACGGGTGCGGACGGCCGGTATCGTCGCGTTGCCGGGGGCTGCCGACCTGCTTCGCAGCCTCCCGGCTCAGGCAGTGGCGCTGGTGACTTCAGCGGACAGGACCCTGGCGGACATCCGCATGGACGCTGCCGGGCTGGACATGCCGGCCACGGCCGTGACGGCGGACCTGGTCACACGGGGCAAGCCGCACCCGGAGGGCTATCTGATGGCCGCCGGGCTGCTGGGCGTGGAACCGGAGGACGCCGTGGTGTTCGAGGATGCGCCCGCCGGAATCGCGGCAGGCGTTGCTGCGGGTATCCGGACGGTGGCCGTGGGTCCGAATGCGGGCGAATTGCCGGCAGGCGTGCTGCATATCGCGGATTACCGCGCCGTAACCGCCTCCGTGGAAACGGACGCCGCGGGACGGCAACTCATTTCTTTCCGGCTTTGACGCCGGCGGATCACCTTCGTAATCCGCCGGCGCAGCTCAGCGCCGCGGCTGCCGGCGAGGCTCAGTCGGCCTAGTACCAGTTGTGCGACAGGTGGAAGTTCAGCGCGCCGCACGGTGACTGGTAGCGCTCCTGGATGTAGTTCAGGCCCCAGTTGATCTGCGTGCGGTAGTTGGTGACGTAGTCCGCGCCGGCGCTCGCCATCTTCTCAGCGGGCAATGACTGGACGATGCCGTACGCGCCGCTGCTGGCGTTGGTGGCCGTGGTGGTCCATTCGGATTCCTTGGTCCACAGCGTCTGCAGGCACTGCATCTGGTCAGCGGACCAGCCGTACGTCGCCAGCTGGCCAGCAGCGTAGGCCTGCGCTCCTGCGGGGTCGTTGACGGCCACAACGGGCGTGGGTGCAGGTTCCGGAGCCGGGGCCGGAGCGGGCTCCGGGGCCGGGGCAGGTGCCGGTTCGGCGGCCTGGGGCGCGACGTTGATCTCGGCCGGCGCAGCTTCCGGGGAGGCCGGGGGCTGGATCTCGGCTGCCTCGAAGCTCAGCTTCGACTGGGCGCTGGCTTCTTCGGCGGCCTGGTCCGCGCTGGCCGCAAGCGACGCAGACTCGGAAGCGTGTGCTGCGGCGCTGACGCCGACCAGCAGGGCGCATGCCGTCGCGAACACCGCGACGCGCTGGCCCACGGAGGGAATCCGGGCCGCCTTGGACAGTGGGGACATAGCTGCACCGAAGCGGGACTGCTTGCGGTGGCTGTCGGACTTTGTGTCGCCCTGCGGGCGCGTTTGTACCTTGAATTCAGACATGATGGATCGCCTCTCACACCTGCGGAGTTAGCTGTCGGGTTCGGATGAGGGCATCCGGCCACACGGCACAATCACGTGTTGGCTTAACCCCAAAGGGCACTTGGTGCCCGGGACGGTGGGTCCCCCGCCTCTGCCTCTGAAAACGGAATCCGGGAAGCGGCAGAGCTTGGCGTCATCCGGATATGCGGCCCAACGGGAACCACACGTCATCGACGCTACAGGAGCTGGACGCTTAAGTCACATTTTGGTAACAGGAATCACGACGACGGTGTGTCGCCTTGCTGGGCCCGGGCGTCAGTGGGTCGCGCGAGCGCGCCGGTAGGGAAGAGTAACGCGACCTCGGTCCGTCCGGCCCGCGATGTCACCTCCACGCTACCGCCGTGGGCCTCCATGATCGACTGGACAATGGACAGGCCCAAGCCACTAGTGCCTTCGGAGGCCCCGGCGCCCGAGGCCGGCGCTGTACCCTTGCGCGCCGCGTCTGCGCGGGCAAACCGGGAGAAAACGTGGTCAACGAGTTCCGCAGGGATGCCCCCGCCGTCGTCCGTTACCGTCACCGCTGCGTCGCCATTGGCAGACTTCGTGACAGCGGTGACCACGGTGGTCCCCGGCGGCGTGTGCTTGCGCGCATTGGATAGCAGGTTGACAAGCACCTGACGCAGTTGGGACGCATCACCCGTGACGGCGAGCGGCTGGTCAGGCAGTTCAAGGCGCCAGTGGTGGTCCGGGGCGATGACCTTCTCGTCACTGACGGTTTCGATCACGAGTTGTGTGAGGTCAACTTCGCTGAGCTTCAGGGGCTGGCCCTCATCGAGCCGGGCGAGCAGGAGCAGATCCTCCACCAGGGTGGTCATGCGTTCGGACTGGCTTTGGACCCGGGCCAGGGATTTCCGGCCGTCCGGCGTGAAGCTCTCGGTCATCCGCATCAGCTCCGTGTACCCGCGGATGGCAGTCAGCGGCGTGCGCAGCTCATGGGAAGCATCGGCTACGAACTGCCGCACCTTGGTCTCGCTCCGCTGCCGCGCCTCGAGTGCGCTGGCGACGTTGTCCAGCATGAGATTGAGGGCGTGCCCTACGCTGCCCACTTCGGTTCCGGGATTGGAGTTCGACGGCGGGACGCGCACCGCGAGTGCCACCTCGCCCGCGTCCAGCGGCAGCCTGGCCACACGGGTTGCAACCTCGGAAAGCTGCTCCAGCGGCTTCATGGTGCGCCGGATCAGCACAGTTCCTGCCAGTCCGATCAGCGCCAGGCCGCCCAGGGAAACGAACACAAAAGTCCAGACCAGCGATGCCAAAGTACTCTCCTTGGCAGCGAGCGGAAGGCCCGTGACAAGGACATCGCCGTAGCCGGTTTCCACGGCCACAATCCGGTAATCCCCGTTGGACAGCGAGCGGTTCACGGGAAGGCCGTTCCGCGTCAGCGCCAGCAGGGTCTGCTTGTCTTCGGCGTCGAGGGCCAGACGCGTGGTGTCCGAGTCCAGGAAACCGCCACTGGGGATCTGGCCGTCCAGGATCCGCGCATTCAGCGTTCCGACACTCTGCCCGCGGGAGTCAAGCGGGTCCGGCCTGCCGTTGAATCCGCCCAGGGGCGGGCGGCCCGGATCGTTCGACCGTTTGGCGGCCTGGCTCAGCTGTTCATCCAGCTGCCCGGTGAGAAAGGAATCCATGGAGGCGTAACTGAACAGCCCCACGGCGCCGCAGATGGCCACCAGCAGGGCCATGGCCAACAGGATCAGGCGCGTGCGCAGATGCCAGGTGTCCGGTTTCAGCCAGCTCCGGGCTGGCGCTGGGGTTGCTCGCGGCGAGGACATCGAGCTGCTACTCAGCCGGCTTGATGACGTAGCCGGCGCCCCGCACGGTATGGATCATGGGCGGGTGCACTGCATCCACTTTCTTGCGCAGGTAGGAGATGTAGAGCTCCACAATGTTGGCCTGGCCGCCGAAGTCGTAGTTCCAGACGCGGTCCAGGATCTGGGCTTTGCTGATGACGCGTTTGGGGTTCTCCATGAGGTACCGGAGCAGCTCGAACTGGGTGGCGGTGAGCTGGAGGGCGTCGCCCGCACGGGTCACTTCGCGGGTGTCGATGTTGAGGACAAGATCGCCCACCACAAGTTCGGCAGTGTCCATCGCGGCAACGCCGGAGCGCTGGACAAGGCGGTGCAGCCGCAGCAGGACCTCTTCCATGCTGAACGGCTTGGTCACCTAGTCGTCTCCGCCGGCCGCCAGGCCCACGATCCTGTCCTGGACAGCGTCCTTGGCAGTCAGGAAAAGCGCAGGTACCTCGGGCGCGAAGGCACGGATCCTGCCCAGCAACTCAACGCCGTCGAACCCTGGCAGCATCACGTCCAGCACCAGGACGTCCGGGCGGAACTCCTTGGCAAGCTTGACGGCCTCCGGGCCATCCGAAGCCACGGCAACATGCCAGCCGACCATGCGCAGCCCCATGCTCATGAGCTCGGAAAGGCTGGGCTCGTCGTCAACCACCAAGGCTCGGATGGGGGAGCCGTCCGGGTGGGTCAGTTGCGGAAGGTTGTTGGTCATGGAGTGCGAAGTGGCCATGGGACAACTCTCCGATCAATCGGTTAGCCCGCGCTATGGGGTTCCTGTGCGCACGCTGTGAATCCCAGCCTAGCGAGCTGGATGGGCGATCTGGGTGGCCGGGCGGGACGCCGACCATCCGCAGGCGGCCGCCTTCTCCGCTGGACAGGCGGCAAAACCCAGCAGGGAATCTCGGCAAGTCATTGGCCGGTGAATTTCAAGGTCTTGGTATGGCGAAAGGGCGAACATTGTTCGCCGGAGAGGGCCATTTGCGCACCCTTGGCGGACAACAACTCCTATTTTGCCGCCAAATCAGAATGGTGATCTGTAACACAAATCTGCATTTTGTCTCAGTATGCGGAACGTTGCACCCATTGTTACTTGCAAGTTCTCATTGTTACGTTGCACACTTTCAATTGTGAACAAGAACTCAACAGCACCTGCAGCCGCAGAATATTGGCCCAGCACATCCGCTGCTGCCGACATGCGCTGTTGTCGAATGCACGCCTGATCTTCAGACCCCGCGAAGTTCTTAGGCATTCGCCCCCAGCCCAGCGTAGGGCGCCATCCCCAGATTTCATTGCGGGGACAACCAGCATTCGAGCCGCGATGACGGCCATTCACATTGAGGTAAGCATTCATGTCAGTTGCATCTGGATACGTCCACATCTCCGTCCGTAACGCAGGCAAGGCCGGCCAGGCTTCCGGCCTCCGCCAGGGGTTCGGTGCCCGACCGGCATTCGCCCCGGCTGCCCCCGGAGCCAGCTTTCCTGCTCCCGGCTACGCACCCCAGGGCTACAACCCCAGTTCCTACGGACAGCTCCGCGCGGTCCAGCCTGCCGAAGCCGCGCCGCTGACCGCGCCCACTCCGGTTATCGCGGGACCCAACGCTGTCCGCCCGGTCGCCAATGACACCGTGGCCCGCGGATTTGTCCTCTACATGGGCATCAACGAGGAGACCGCAGCGGCTGCCGGAACCTCCATTGCCAAGCTTGCCCAGGAAATCCGCGCTTACGCACAGTCACTCGTGACTGGTGCTGAAAGCTACGCGGCCGTGGCCGTGGCCCCGGCCGGCACCCCCGGTTCCGCGCTCGACGTCGTCCGTTCCACCTTTGGTGACCCCACCGTGAACGCGCAGAAGCGCACCGAGACTGCCCGGCTGCAGCAGCCTCAGGACCCGCGCCCGTCCGGCGTCCTGATCGACCTCGCCCGCCGCGAAGTCCACCTTGACGGCGAATCCCTGAACCTGACCTTCAAGGAATTCGAACTCCTGAACTACCTGGTGGAAAACGGCACCCGCACGGTTGGCCGCGATGAACTGCTTGAGGGCCTGTGGCGCAACGCCGAGGAAGTCCCCAACGAACGCACCATCGACGTCCACATCCGCCGTCTCCGCTCCAAGCTGGGCCGCCTCGCCAACACCGTCCGTACCGTCCGCGGCCAGGGCTACCGCTTCTACGAGCACCCCGAAGTTATTGTCTGGGCCGCTCCGGAATACTCGATCTAGCCCTTCAGCGACGCACCAAAGCGGCATTTCGCCGTGCCTTAGACACCTCCTTCGTTCCTCCCCACCGCCTCCCTCGCCTCGCAAGCTCGGCCAGGGAACCCTGGCGGCGTGGGCCCCGGCGATGCGGCACTACGCGAAATGCCGCTTTCGTGCGTCCGTGCTCGCGAGTGTTGGCCTCCGCGGCTATGGTTCGACGGCGGTGCGGCCCAGCCGGGGTGTCACGGGGAGCATGCTTTTGGCGTCCTGACCGCGGCTCTGGCCCGTCATTCCGCGGGCCGGGACTGTTGGTGCGGCCAACAGCGTGCTGGGCGTGACGGGCGGCGCCGTGGGTCTTGCGGGTCTAGGCTTGGGGGATGAGCGACCACCACATCAAACGCCTGGTGATCATGCGGCACGCCAAGTCCGACTGGCCCGGCGGTGTGGCGGATCATGAGCGCCCGCTTGAGGAACGGGGGCACCGCGAGGCGCCTCTTGCCGGCAAGTGGCTGGTCAAACACGGCATCCTCCCGGACTTCATCCTGTGTTCCAGTGCGCTCCGCACCCGCCAGACCTGCACTTGGGTGTGCTCAGAACTGGGGGACAAGGCCCCGACGCCGAAACTTGAGGACGGCCTCTACGCCGCCTCTGCGCTGCGGATGCTCGCCGTGGTCAACCACGTGCCTGACACCGTCACCACGCTGATGCTCATCTCGCATATGCCTGGCGTCCAGGACCTCGCCATGCACCTGGCCTCACGGGACTCAAACCACGACGCCTACATGGACGCCGCCACACGTTACCCCACCAGCGCCCTCACGGTGCTGGAAACGGAAAAATCCTGGGCCGAGCTGGACGGGCAGGACGCCCGGCTGACCAAGTTCAAGGTCCCGCGAGCCCACTAACGCCACGGGATCCAGTGACCCCATGGGACCTACCGACCTCATGGGACTCGCTGACCCCAAGGGAACCGGCGACCTCCCGCAGCAGTCCGGCGACGTGCTGGATGCCCGGGCTGGCCGCCATGGTGCGGCGGTACACGATGCCCACCTGCCTGACCTGCGTGGGGTTGACCAGGGGCAGGGCGACGACGTCCGCAGGCAGTGCGGGCCGGCCGAGGCGGGGGACCAGCGCCACCACGGCTCCCTGCTCCACCAGTGCGAGGTGGGTTGCGAAGTCTGGATCGTAGACCCTGATGTCCGGCACCCGGCCAAGGTCGGCGAAGATCCTCAGCAGCGCCTCGTTGCAGATGGCTCCGTGCGGCGTGCTGATCCAGCATTCGTCCACCAGGTCCGCCGGTTCCACCTGGCCGCATACTGCCAGGGGATGGTCGCGGTGCACCAGGACGTCCGCAACGTCCTCGCACAGCCATTCGAGGGTCATGTGCTCCGGTATGACCAGCGGGACGGAGTTCCAGTTGTGGACCACACCCAGGTCCGCCTCCCCGTTGGCCACCCGCGCCACGGCTTCCCGCGGGTCCTCGGCCAGCACGCTGAGGTCCAGGTCCGCTCCGGACGAAGCCAACCGTCCCAGCAGTGGCCCCACGAGGCCCCGGCAGGCAGTGGAAAAGGAAACAACCCTGAGGTGCCCGGTGGGCTTGGCCGGATCCGCCAACAGGGTGGATTCCAGTTCCTCGAGCTCCGATAGGATGCGCCGGCCGTACGCTGCCAGGGTGAGCCCCCGCTCGGTCAGCAGCACCCCGCGGCCGCGGCGTTCCAGGACGGGGAACCCGGTCTGCTTCTCCAGCTTCTTGATCTGCTGGGAGACGGCCGACGGGCTGAAGCCCATCACCTCCGACGCCGCTATGACCGAACCGTGCTGTTCAATCGCCGCCAGTGCCCGCAGCGAACCAATCTCAATCATGAAGCAAACGTACATGATTCGACGCGGAATTCAACGCTGGTGCTTCATCTGCCGTTCTGCAAGAGTGGGACCGTGAATCTCCGACACTCCGTCCTCGCTGCCTTGGTCGCCGTTCTCTGGGGCCTGAACTTCGTGGCCATCGACTTCGGCCTGCATGCGAACGGCCGTGAGGTTCCCCCGCTGCTGTTTGTGGCCATGCGGTTCCTCTTGGTGGTCTTCCCCTGGATCTTCTTCATCAGGAAGCCTGACGTCAGCTGGAAGGCGATTATCGGCGTCGGCGTCTTTATGAGCGCGGGCCAGTTCGGCCTCCTCTACCTCGCCATGGCGCTGGGCATGCCGGCAGGCCTCGCCTCCCTGGTCCTCCAGGCCCAGGTGCTCCTCACCATCCTCCTGGCCGCCGGGTTCCTGCGCGAGCGCCCCAGCCGGAGCCAACTGGCCGGCGTCGTTCTTGGCGTTGCGGGGCTGGCCGTAGTGGCCGTCGGCCGCAGTGCCGTGGCACCGGTGCTCCCGCTCATCATCGTCCTGGGAGCCGCGCTGTCCTGGGCGGCCGGTAACGTCGTTGCGCGGAAGGCCAAGGCCGCCTCCGGGCTGGGGCTGGTGGTCTGGTCCGGCGCAGTGGTTCCGCTGCCACTAGCCGGGCTGTCGCTGCTGGTGGACGGGCCGGACGCGGTGTTCGGCACCCTGGCAGACCTCCAGCCGGCCACGATCCTGAGTGCGCTATACACAGCCATTTTCGCGTCTCTGGTGGGGTATGGGATCTGGAACCGGCTCCTGGCCAGCTATCCGTCGTCGGCCGTGGTGCCCTTTACCCTGCTGGTGCCCGTGGTGGGCATGAGCGCGGCCTGGCTGGCGTTGGGGGAGGTGCCCACGCCGGCGGAACTGGCTGGCGGATTGCTCCTCCTGGGCGGGGTGGCGACTGCCGTGCTCGCCGGCCGAGGCCGGCAGGTTCTGCGGCGCGGTCAGCGGCGGGGCGCCGGTTTGGCGCCCGTCTTGGTGCCCGGTTTGGGTGCCGGCTTGCGGACCGGGGAGGCGGACGACGACGGCCGCTTGGCTGCTGAGGCTGGCATCCGGGCTGGCGCGCGGGAGCCTGACGCGCGCTGACCGGTGGCGGCACCCCGGGGTGCCGCGCCCCGGGCCGCGGTGGCTCCGGTTGCCGGGCGCCGCGCAGCAGGGCGGCCAGTGCCGGAAGCGGGCCGCCGCTTGGCTGGCGAGGGCCTCCGTTTGGCAGTCCCCAGCCGCCTGCCCGCCGGCCAGACTGCGCCAAGGAACAGGACCGCTAGCGTGGCCACCGCTGAGGCCCCACCCCAGTAGAAGTAGTTGTCCGGATCCCCGGTGGGGAGCGGTGTGCCGAAGATCGACGACTGCTCGGCGAAGGCCAGCTCCCAGGTGCTGACGAAGGCCAGTGAGAAGGCAATGGTGAGGCTGGATCCCACAGCCGTGGCAACCAATACAAAGTGGCGCCCGCGGGCCAGGACCTCCGCCACGGCCGCAACATAGGCCAGCGCCACCAGGCCCAGGAACGTGACCATCACGGCCTCTTCCAAGGTGATGGCGGTGAGCACCAGCATGCCCAAGG
This sequence comes from Pseudarthrobacter sp. MDT3-1, assembly GCF_054510755.1. Lineage (NCBI taxonomy): Bacteria > Bacillati > Actinomycetota > Actinomycetes > Micrococcales > Micrococcaceae > Pseudarthrobacter > Pseudarthrobacter sp. MDT3-1. The sequence goes on from NZ_JBTNDX010000033.1 coordinate 12,971, forward strand.
CGGCGACGGCCGCGATCACGGCGAACTTCCCGCTGTTACCCATGTGGCGCATGTGTCCAATCATCCCTGCTACTTCACGACATAGCCGCGCATGATTGCCATGATTGCTGCAACGCTTTGGTCACGGGTGCGTTCCGGGTTGTAGGTCTGCCGGTCAAGCCCCACCACAAAGCAGGCGCCAAAGATCGCCGTTTCGAGGCTGCCCCGCGAGATCGATTCGTCCACCGGATAGACGGCAGCCACGTTCTCTATGGCAGCGCCGATGACCGCCAGGAGTTCAGACCGGAGCACCGCGAACGTGTCCCGCCATTCGCTGGGAGTCCGCCAGTTTTCGCTCACCCACAAACGGGCGAAGGACGGGTAATCGTCCATAAAATCCATGGCCTGGCCGATCATTGCCTCCATGGCCACCAGTGGATCGGCCCCGGGCTGCCCGGCCTCGCTAAGCAGGCGTGCCTTCAGGATTTCCACGCCGTGCCGCAGCAGCTGCGCGATCAGGTCCGACTTGCTGCCGAAGTTGTAGTAGACAGTGCCCTTGGAGACGCCCGCCGCCGCGGCGATCTCGTCCACAGTGACACCCGCTGCGCCACGCTGGCCGATCAGCTCCATGGACGCGTCGAAGAGCTTCTGCCGGGTGGCATTGGTCCGGGCCGGGCGGAGTTTCTTCTCGGCGGGACCGTGCATGGCGGGATCGTGCCCCACGGGATCATGCACGCCAGGATCATGCACGCCAGGCTCGTGCACCCCAGGCTCAGGCACGCCAGGATCGTGCACCCCAGATCCCGGCGCGGGCGGGCTCATACCGCGATCTCCGGTTTGAGCGTTTTGAGTGTCCAGTACTTATGCTTCCGGACAGCAAACGTGGACATCGCCGCGCCCAGCAACGTGTAGCCGAGCAGCCCCAGGACAGTGGGCACGATCCCGGACAGGTCCGCGCCGTAGATGAGGTGCCGCATGCCCGTGACCACGTAGCCCATGGGCAGGATTTCGTGGACAACATGGAGAGGCTGCGGGGTGGTCTGCCAGGGGAACGTGCCGCCCGAGGACACCAGCTGTAGCACCAGCAGGATCAGCACCACCAGCTTGCCGGGTGACCCCAGCAGCGCCACGATGCCTTGGATGATGGCGCTGAAGGCCATGGCCGCGGCCAGCATAAACAGCCACATCAGCACCGGATGCGCGGGGTTGAGGCCCAACGCCAGGTTCACCACGAGGGTCAGCAGGCTAGCCTGCACCACCGAAACGGCAAGGAACGGAAGCCAGCCGCCGACGGCGATTTTCCAGGCCGGGGCGTTCGACGCCAGGGCCCGCTGGGTGATGGGCCGCATCGCCTGGACCAGCATGAAGATGCCGATCCACAAGGCGAGCGTCAGGAAGAACGGTGCCAGCCCCGCGCCGTAGGAGTCCGCCTTTGCCTGGGAGACATTGCTGACCGCAACGGGATCGGCAATCACCTCTGAGAGGCTACTCTTCTGCGAATCGTCCGGGTTGGGCACCTGCCCGGCTCCCTTGGAAATTTCGTCGGTCAGCGTCCGTGAGCCGTCAGCGGCAGTGCCGGCCCCGGCTTCCAGCTGCCCTGCACCGGCGTCGAGCGTTTGCGCCCCTTCCGCGAGGCGTCCGGCGCCGTCGAGCGCAGTCTGCTCGCCGGTGGCCAGCGTGGCCGCCCCGGTGTGGAGCTGGTCAGCGCCACCGGAAGCCTGAATAATGGCGTCCTTCAGCGCAGGGGTGGCCGTGGCCAGCTGGGCTGCGCCGACGCTCACGGCTTCGGAGCCGTCCGCGAGCTGCTGGATCTGGGTGGCGTCGGCCTGGATCCGGGTTTTCGCCGCGGCTACGGGGCTGGAGGCTGCCACCGTATCGAAGTCGGCCAGGATTTTGTCTGCCTGCACCTGGGTGATCACTTCGGAGGCGACCAGGCGGGCATTCGATTCGATCACGCGCGTCCGGAGTCCTTGGTCCGCGGCATCAAGCTGCGTGACGACGTCCTGGACCTTGGTATTGAGCTGGGCGTTCCCCGCGGCAACCTGGGCCGCGCCGTTGGCCAGCGTCCGGGTGTCGGTGGGCAGCGTGGCGGTGCTGTCCTTCAGGACGGAGAGCCCGCTGCTGAGCTGCCCGGCGCCGTCGGTCAGCTGATTGGCCCCGTCCCGCAATTTCAGCTGGCCGTTGTACAGCTCACCGGCTCCTGCGCTGAGCTCGCTGGTGCCCGTATGCAGGGTGACCGTCCCGTCGCGGAGGTTGGCCATGCCGTCCGTCAGCTGCCCGGCGCCGTCTGCGGCCTTGAGCATCTGGGCGTGGATGGTGCCGAAGCCGGTGAGCAGCTGGTTCGCCGTCTCTTCACCCACTTCCTTGGCCACCGTTGTGTGCACCGCGGTGGTCAGCTTGTCCACGATGGTGCTCAGCAGGTAGTTGTTGGCATCGTTGGTGGTGACGTTCAGCATCGCCTGGCTGGCCGAATCGAAGCTGCCGGGCGAGACCAGGTTTGTGGAGAATTCTGCCGGGATTTTCAGTGCAAACGCGTACTTGCCGCTGCTGACCCCTGCGTCGGCCTCGGCCGCCGAGGGGACCGCCTGCCAGTTGAAGACGTTCCCCTCCACCAGGCCGTCCGCCACCTTCTTGCCCGCCTGGAGCTCGGTGCCGTCGCTGGACGTGGCGCCGGTGTCTTCCACCACCAGGGCGGCCTCGATCTGGTTCAGGTTCCCGTAGGGATTCCAGTTGGCGTACAGGTACACGGCCCCGTACAGGAGCGGCACCATGATCAGGGCCAGGATGGTCAGCTTCGGCAGCAACCCGCCGGTCATCCGCTTGAGTTCGGAACGGGCCAGCCGCAGCACGGTCACTTGGCATCCTCGGTTTCGAGTAAGAGGGATTCGGTTTCTTCGTCTGTGAGAGTCGGCGCATCGGGGGCTTCGTCCACGTCCGGGACGGCGTTACCGATCACCGTGGCCGGTCCCGTCCACCCTGCCGGGAGGGCAGTAACGGTGACGACGACGGCGAGCGGCCGGCCGGCGTCGTACGCCAGCTCCTCAAGCCGCGGGAGCCAGTCCGCAGCGTGGGCACCGTGCCTGTCGGGGGAGTCCACCACCAGGAGGTCCGTGTGCGGGTTGGCGAGGGCCAGGGCCGTCAGCAGTTCAATGCGCCGGTCCGGCGCCAGCTGCTCCGTCCACAGGTCCGCGATGTCCTCGAAACTGTTGACTTTGAGCCAGGGCTTGCTCAGCAGCGCGCCGCGGTAGCGGCGGGGAATCAGGGCGAGGTCCTCGGTGACAAGGTCCCGGACACTGAGGTGCTGCTCGGGCTCATTCACGTTGGGGGAATCCACCAGGGCGCTCGCGAGGCGGAGGGATTTGGTGCGTTCGTTGGCGTCCCAGGACATCCGGCCGCCAGTGGGTTTCATGCGCCCGCTGATGGTCAGGGCAAGGGCTGTCCGCTGGTCCTGGCGTTCGGCGGTGACGAGGAGGAGCTCACCCCGGCCGACCCGCAGAGAGGTGGGCGGAAGCAAATCGTCGCGCCGGCCCTTCACAAGGAGCTGCTGTACGGAGAGCAAAAATGGCCTTTCGACGGTGTATGTCCACCTTCAGCCTAACTGAACTGACTGGTCAGTTCAAATAGTGAGTGTGGAGGAGGCGCGGGTGAAGTAGGCCAGCGCGAGCGGACACTTGCGGCCTCTCCTACAAGCCGTACTTCTCCAGGAGCCGCAGCCACACCTCGCTGACCGTGGGAAACGATGGCACCGCATGCCACAGCCGCTCCAGCGGGACCTCGCCCACCACTGCGATGGTGGCCGCGTGCAGCAGTTCGCCCACGTCCGGGCCCGCGAAGGTGGCGCCGAGCAGGACCCGCCGGTCCTCGTCCACCACCAGTTGCGCCCAGCCTTCGTAGTGTTCCGAATGCAGGGACGAACCCGACACTTGGATTGGCAGCTCCACGGACGACACGTTGTAACCGTTCTGCTTTGCCTGCTCCACTGTGCGCCCGACGGCCGCCAGTTCGGGATCGGTGAACACCACGTTCGGGACGGCATGCTGGTTGGCGGTCTGGGCGTACCGGCTCCAGGCCGCGGGGACGCCGCTGAGCTCGCCCTTGGCTCGGGCCGCGATGGCGTCGCCGGTAGCCCGGGCCTCGTACTTGCCCTGGTGCGTGAAGAAATTTCTGCCGGCGGCGTCGCCAACAGCGTAAAGCCAGGGGTTCTCGCCTTCCACGCCGTTCTCGCCCGGGGTACCCGGGACGTCCGGGACGCCCTGGACTAGTCCAGTGGAGTCGGTGGTGAGTTTCAGTGGCTGCACGTCCTGCGCCTCGAAGCCCAGGCTTTCCAGGCCGAGGCCTTCGAGGGCGGGATGCCGGCCTGTTGAAACGAGGACTTTGTCCGCAATGACGGTGGTGCGGCCGTCCGGCGTCTGGTCCTGAAGTGTCAGGGTGAACGTGCCGTCGTCGTTTTCCCGGACACTTTCGGTGGACGTGTTGAGGCGGACCGCCACGCCGTCCGCGCGCAGCCCCGCGACCACAAGTTTGCTGGCCTCTGCGGGGAACGTGCCCAGCAGGCCGCTCCTGGCCACCAGCGTCACGTCCGAGCCCAGGCGTGCGAATGCCTGCGCCAGCTCGCTGCCCGCGACGCCCCCGCCGATTACAGCCAGGCGCTCCGGTACCTCCTTGGCCGAGGTGGCTTCGCGTGTGCCCCAGACCTGCAGGTCCGCCAGCCCGTCGATGGGAGGTGTGGTTGGCGTCGAGCCGGTGGCGAGTACGACGGCGTGACGCGCCTTGAGCTCGTAAGTGTTGCCGTCCAGCCCGGCTACTTCAACGGTGCGCGGCGCGGTGATCCAGCCGTGGCCACGGATCAGCTCAATCCCGGTATCTTCCAGCCACTTCACCTGGCTGTCGTCCTGCCAGTTTGCGGTGAAATAGTCCCGGCGCTTCAGGACTGCCGCTGCATCCAGTGTCAGGGTGACGGCTTCCGCCGCGCCGGGTACCGTCTGTGCGCCGTGCAGGGCGGTGCCGGGGCGGAGCAGGGCTTTGGACGGCATGCAGGCCCAATACGAGCATTCGCCGCCCACCAGTTCGGCTTCAACAAGGACAGCCGTCAGGCCGCCCTGGACCACCCGGTCGGCGACGTTTTCCCCCACGGCACCAGCACCGATCACAATGACATCGAATTCACGTTGCAGCGTTTCAGGCGTCATTCGTCCAGCCTACGCCCGCCTCGCGGGAGGCGGGGAGCGCCGTCGTCGTCATTCCGGTGACTGCAGAACTGCGTAACTTTTGACCGTGTTAGGGCGGGCTCGCCCGCGCGAATCCAGGGGCAGCGCGGGGGTTTGCTACCAAAAGTGACGCATTTCCGCTGGGAAGCTGGCAAGGCGCGGGTGGCCGGGCTGTTCCTGAAGCTGAGGCCGGTGGCAGGAAAGCGGCGCTGCGCTTAACGACAAAAGGCCTGTATCGGCGAACCGATACAGGCCTTTCTCTGTGCGCCCAGAGGGATTCGAACCCCCGGCCTTCTGTTCCGTAGACAGACGCTCTATCCAGCTGAGCTATGGGCGCATTTTGTGTTTCGCGGAGTTTCTTGCTCCCCGAACCTCGAATTACTTTACGCGAGGGTTGCCCGGAGTACCAAATCGAGAGGCATGTAATCTAGCTGACTAGACCGGTCTAGGAGACCTTTGTCACTTAAATACGGTCGTTTGGGCGTGGTTTTCCTTGAATTTGCGCGGTTTTCGGCTCCAACGATCACGAACGTGCACCGCTGACCTCCCATCGCGCCCTTGGGCGGCCAATAGCATTTAGTCCACACCGATGACCCCGAGGAAGGGAACCGCAATGGGCGATCTCGCACGACTGCCGCTGCTTGAGAAAGCACCCACCACGCATGCTGGCCTGCTGGCATGGGTCGAAGAGGTTGCTGGACTCACGCAGCCCGACCGGATCCACTGGGTTGACGGCTCCGAACAGGAAAACACGCGTCTTACCGATGAACTCGTCGCAGCAGGAACGCTGACGCGCCTGAACCAGGAGCTCTTCCCCAACTCTTTCGCTGCATTCTCTGATCCCGCGGACGTAGCCCGTGTGGAAGAACAGACCTTCATCTGCTCCGAGAAGAAGCACGACGCCGGCTTCACCAATAACTGGATGGCCCCGGCTGCGATGAAGGAAAAGCTGCGTGGGCTCTTTGCCGGCTCCATGCGCGGACGCACCATGTACGTCATCCCGTTCGTGATGGGACACCTCGACGCTGAGGATCCCAAGTTCGGCGTGGAGATCACCGACAGCGCCTACGTTGTTGCCTCGATGCGCATCATGGCCCGCATCGGCACCGACGTGCTGAACCGCATCACCGAGACCAACGCATTCTTCGTGCCGGCCCTGCACTCCCTGGGTGCGCCGCTCGAAGCAGGCCAGGCGGACGTGCCATGGCCGTGCAACCCGGACAAGTGGATCGTTCACTTCCCGGAGGAGCGCTCCATCTGGTCCTTCGGCTCCGGCTATGGCGGAAACGCGCTGCTCGGCAAGAAATGCTACGCCCTCCGTATCGCCTCTGTGATGGCCCGCGACGAAGGCTGGCTGGCCGAGCACATGCTCATCCTGAAGCTGACCTCGCCCGAGCAGAAGACCTACTACGTCTCGGCTGCCTTCCCGTCCGCCTGCGGCAAGACCAACCTCGCGCTGCTCGATCCCACCATCGAAGGCTGGAAGGTGGAGACGCTCGGTGACGACATCACCTGGATGCGTTTCGGCAAGGAAGGCGAGCTCCGCGCCGTCAACCCCGAGGCAGGCCTCTTCGGCGTGGCTCCGGGCACCGGCTGGGGCACCAACCCCAACGCGATGCGCGCCATCGCCAAGGGCAACAGCATCTTCACCAACGTGGCACTGACCGACGACGGCGGCGTGTGGTGGGAGGGCATGACTGAGGAAGTGCCCGCTCACCTGACCGACTGGCAGGGCAACTCCTGGACCTCGGATTCGGACAAGCCCGCAGCCCACCCGAACTCGCGCTTCTGCACGCCGATCGACCAGATCGACATGCTGGCCGAGGAGTACAACAACCCCGACGGCGTGGAGCTTTCCGCGATCCTGTTCGGCGGCCGCCGCAAGACCACCATCCCCCTGGTGACCGAGGCGCGCAGCTGGTCAAACGGCATCTTCATGGGTTCCACGCTGTCCTCCGAGACCACTGCCGCGGCAGCCGGTGCGGTGGGCGTGGTCCGCCGCGACCCCATGGCCATGCTGCCGTTCATGGGCTACGACGCCGGCGACTACCTCAACCACTGGGTGAACCTGTCCGCCAAGGGCAACCCGGAGCGCCTGCCCAAGATCTTCCTGGTCAACTGGTTCCGCCGCACGGCCGAGGGTGGCTTCGCCTGGCCCGGCTTCGGCGACAACGCCCGCGTCCTCAAGTGGGCCATCGAACGCCTGGAAGGCAAGGCAGACGCCGTCGAGACGCCGATCGGCTTTGTTCCCACCGCCGAATCCATCGACCTCAAGGGCCTGGACATGACGCCGGCCCAGGTCGAGGAAGCTGTCCGCGTTGACCCGGCCGAGTGGGCCACCGAGCTCGCGTCCATCGAGGAATGGTACGCCAACTTCGGCGATTCCCTCCCCGAGGCGCTGCAGTCCGAGCTTGCCGGCCTGAAGGCCCGCCTGGGCTGATCCCCACTGCAAAGTACAACGGCGGCCCCGCACCTTTTGCAAGAAAGGTGCGGGGCCGCCGTCGTCCGTCTCCATGAGTTTTTGTCCAGATAATCCCGCCAAATGCCCCGCTTGGACGCGATATCTGGACAAAAACTCCTATGAGCGGGGTTAGGAAGCCAGCCAGATGTCCGGTCCGAAGACCTCGTAGTGGATCCTCGTGGCCGGGATGCCGGCGTTGATGGCCTCGTTGCGGATGTGCTTCATAAACGGCAGCGGTCCGCAGAGGTACAACGACGCGTTGGCCGGCAGGTCGACTTCACGCAGTGACATAAACCCCTCGTTGGCCCCGGGGCGTGGCTCTTCAAGCCACAGCTGGAGGTCGGCACCCGCTAGGCGTTCGACGTCGTCCGTCATCTGACCGCGCAGCGCCCAGCTGTCCAGTGTGCTTTCCGCATGCAGCACCAGCACCTGCCGGTCGGAGCCCGACTCGGCGAGTGACCGGAGGATCGACGCCGTCGGCGTGCAGCCGATGCCGGCCGACGCCAGGACCACCGGACCGTCGCCGTCCTTGAGGGTGATCTCGCCGTAGGGGTTGGAGAGTTCCAGGATGTCACCGACTCCGACGCCGCGGTGCAGCACCGGGGACACCTCGCCGTCGTCGTCCAGCTTGGTGGTGAAGGTGCGGCCGGTGCCGGCGTCATCGGAGAGTGAGTACTGCCGGACCTGGCGCAGCCCGTCCGGGAGTTGCACCTTGACGCTCACGTACTGGCCGGGCAGCGCGCGGGTGATGGGGGTGTCGTCCGCGGGTTCAAGGGTGAAGGTCATGGCGCCGGTGCCCGCAAAAGTCTTGGAGGCGACCCGCCACGGGGTCCACATTTTGTCGTTCGCCTGGATGGCGTAGAGGCCCTTTTCGATCTTGATCAGGGCATCGGCCATCAGCCAGTAGACCTCGGTCCAGGCCTCGGCGATTTCAGGCGTGATGACCTCGGCGAGGTCCTCGGCGATGGCGGCGAAGAGGTGCTCGTAGACCACCTGGTACTGGGGCTCAGTGATGCCGAGCGACGCGTGCCGGTGGGCGATGCGGGAAAGCACGGTTTCGGGGAGGGTGCCGGGGTTGTTGACCAGGTGCGTGGCGAAAGCGGCGATGCTTCCGGCCAGCGCCTGCTGTTGGTTGCCCGAGCGCTGGTTGGAGCGGCTGAACAGGCCATCCAACAGTTCCGGGTGGGCGGCGAACAGCCGTGCATAGAACTTGGGAGTGATGGCGCCGATCCGGGAACCGACGAGCGGCAGGGTGGCCTCAATGACGGGGCGGGATTTGTCCGAGAGCATGTGTACTCCTGCGATAGGGGACCGGGTTTTCGTCCGGTCAATATGAATACTTACATTTGAAATGCGTATATTCGTACCCCAAGTTCTACACCTCGTAGAAGTTGGAATCAAATCGGTGGGGGATGCGGGCTCGGCGCCGGGCTACAGGCCGGGGCGCAGGCCGATCATCTGGAAGACGGGTGTCATCTGCCGCGAGCCTGGAAGTTCGGCCACAACCACTGCATCAAGTTCCCGGTAAAACGCTTCACGGGCGCGGGCCAGCGCGGCGCGAAGCCTGCATTCATGGATCAGCGGGCAGTCGCCGCCCGGAGCGACACAGTCGGCGGCGTCCGTCCGGGTGTCCAGGGCCCGCAGGACCTGGCCCGCCGTTGCCCGGCGGCCAGCGGAGCTGAGCCTGGATCCGCCCGACCTGCCACGCTCTACCTCGATCAGGCCCAGGCTGCGCAGCCTGGCCATCGCCTTGCTGACGTGGTTGTACGGTGTGCCCACGGCATCGGCGATGTTCTGCGTGGTCAGGAGGGTCGCCCCGGGCGCGGCGGCCAGAACCATCAGCGCCCGGAGGCTGACGTCTGCGAAGGCGTTGATTTTCATGGCAACCGGGGTGCGGTCTAGTCCACCCAGACGGTGGGTTCGCTGGTGTCAGCGGCGAGCTGGCCAAACTCCCGTTCGTGGGTCCCGGTGTTGGCGGCGTAAGGGAGGACCGCGGCGAAAACGGATCCGTCGCGGTGTTCAGCAGCTACATGGATGGCATCTGTTTCTTCCTCGACCAAGAGGATGTCGCAGACAATTGCGGCTGCGCGGAAATCAGCACGGTTCTGCCGGAGCAGTTCGGTGAGGTCGCTGATCATCGTGTCCGCGTCGAAGTCACCGTCGGAGCCGTCCTGGGCATCAGCCGGTGTGACGGCCACGAGGCGGACTTCGCCGTCGTTCTCCACCACCAGTGCGAACGGCAGGAAGCCGCCGTTTCGCTCGAGCTGTTCCTGGGCTGCGCCGACGCCTGTGCCCAGCAGGTTTTCCAGGTCCGTGGCCGAGGCCTCCGGAACGGAATCCCGCCACGAAGCCGCCGCAGCCGGGCCGTCCGTGGCTTCGTGGGCCAGCTCCGGCTTAGCGCCGGACATTGGACAATACGCGGTCGCGGACGCTTTCCATCATGGCCCGGTCCGTTGCTTCCACGTTCAGCCGGAGGAAAGGCTCCGTGTTGGACGGGCGCAGGTTGAACCAGAAGCTGCCATCATTTGCCGTGAACGTGCTGCCATCCATGGTGTCCACGGTGATGTCCTCGGCGGCGAAGTCGGTGCGGACGCGCTCCACGGCTCCGGCCTTGTCCTCGATCTCGGAGTTAATCTCACCAGAGGAGACATAGGGCTCGTACTCGCGGCCGAGCTCGGACAGCGGTCCATCCTGCTCGCCGAGGGCAGCGAGCACGTGCATTGCTGCGAGCATCCCGGTGTCTGCGTTCCAGAAGTCGCGGAAGTAGAAGTGGGCAGAGTGCTCGCCGCCGAACACGGCACCTTCCTCGGCCATGACTGCCTTGATGAAGGAGTGGCCCACGCGCGTGCGGACGGCGCGGCCGCCGTCGTGCTCTACCAGTTCCGGCACCGCACGGGAGGTGAGCAGATTGTGGATGACGGTGGGCGTTGCCTCGCCCTGCGCCTGGGCGCGGGCAATTTCGCGGCGTGCCACCATACCGGTGACGGCCGACGGCGACACGGGCTCACCATTTTGGTCGATGACGAAGCAGCGGTCGGCGTCGCCGTCGAATGCCAGGCCGATATCGGCGCCGTGCTGAATGACGGCGGCCTGCAGGTCGCGGAGGTTTTCCGGCTCGAGGGGGTTGGCCGGGTGGTTCGGGAAGGAGCCGTCCAGCTCGAAGTACAGTGGAATGATTTCGAACGGCAGCTTGGGCAGCAGGGCGTCGCCCAGTACCGCCGGGGTGGTGAGGCCGGCCATGCCGTTGCCTGCGTCCACAACTACCTTGAGCGGCCGGGATCCGGAGAGGTCCACCAGCTGGCGGAGGTACTCGGAGTAGTCCTTCAGGACGTCGTGGACACCGATCAGGCCGCGGGCGGGGGCCGCCGGGATGGAGCCTTCGTTGAGGTACTTCTCGGCGAGGGCCTGGATCTCTTTGAGGCCGGATTCGGAGGAGATGGGCTGCGCACCGGGCTTCGACATTTTGATGCCGTTGTATTCGGCAGGGTTGTGGCTGGCGGTGAACGTGGCGCCGGCAGCGTTGAGGGAGCCGCAGGCGTAGTAGAGCTCATCGGTGGAAATCAGGTCAAGGAGCTTGACGTCGGCGCCGCGGGTGGCTGCGCCGACGGCGAATGCTTTGGCGAACTCGGGGGAGGAGGGGCGCATGTCGCCGCCTATCAGGACAGTCTGGCCCTCCAGTTCCAGGACATCAACAAACGCGGCGCCCACGGCTTCGACGATTTCAGCGGTGATGGATTCGCCCACGATGCCCCGGACGTCGTAGGCCTTGAAGGATGCCGAGAGGTCAAAAGTTTTTGTCTGTTCGCTAGTCACGGGTCTTATCTTACGTGGACCCGCGGACGTTCCCGGTTGTCCACATACGGCGGTCCCGGCTTTATGGGTGTCGGTGGGGGCTGGGATACTGAATCAATGGTCGATACCCAGAACGCCGCCCTTCTTTCCGTTTCCCCTGACTTGCCGTCCGCCACAAAGAGCCAGGCGTTGGAGGTTCTCCGCGAACTCGTGGGGCATCCGGCGGCGGATTTCCATGACGGACAGTTTGAGGCGATTGAAGCGCTGGTCGACGGCGGCCGGCGGGCTTTGGTGGTCCAGCGCACCGGTTGGGGAAAATCGGCGGTGTACTTTGTGGCGTCCCTGCTGCTCCGGCGCCGCGGGGCCGGCCCTACTCTGATCGTTTCGCCGCTGCTCGCCCTGATGCGGGACCAGGTGGCTGCCGCCGCCCGCGCCGGAGTGCGTGCAGTGGCCATCAACTCCGCGAACCAGCTGGAATGGGACACCGTCCGGGAACAGCTCGCCGCTGATGAAGTCGACGTGCTGCTGGTTTCGCCGGAACGGCTCACCAACCCGTCCTTCCGTGAGAACCAGCTGCCGGAGCTCATCCGGCGGACGGGCCTGCTGGTTATTGACGAGGCACACTGTATTTCGGACTGGGGCCATGACTTCCGGCCGGACTACCGCAGGATCGCTGACCTGATCACCCAACTGCCGGAGTCCGTCCCTGTCCTGGCCACCACCGCCACGGCCAACTCGCGCGTGGTCCACGACATCGAGGAACAGTTGGGCGCGGGCGTCCTCACTATCCGCGGAACCCTGGGCAGGGATTCCCTGCGCCTGGGCGTCCTCACCTTGCCGAATTCCCGCGAACGGCTGGGCTGGCTCCTGACGCACCTGGCCGATCTGCCCGGCAGCGGCATCATCTACACGCTGACAGTCTCAGCCGCGGAGGACACCGCCAGGCTTCTCGCCGAAGCCGGGCACACCGTGCAGGCCTATACCGGCAGGACCGATCCCGCGGACCGGGAGCGCGCAGAGCAGATGCTCAAGGACAACCAGGTCAAGGCGTTGGTTGCCACCTCGGCGCTCGGCATGGGCTTCGACAAACCGGATCTTGGCTTCGTCGTCCACCTCGGGGCGCCGTCCTCCCCGGTAGCGTACTACCAGCAAGTGGGCCGTGCGGGCCGTGGCGCGGCGAACGCAGATGTGCTGTTGCTGCCGGGTTCTGAAGACCGGGATATCTGGCAGTACTTCGCCACCGCTTCCATGCCATCGGAGGAGAAAGCCACAGCAGTGCTGACAGCGTTGGCTGAAGCCGGAACTGCCGTGTCAACGGTTGCGTTGGAGGCCCGGGTTGATCTCCGCCGCACCCCGCTGGAGCTGCTGCTGAAGGTCCTGGCCGTGGATGGCGCCGTGGAACGTGTCGGCGGCGGGTGGCGTTCCACCGGCCAGCCCTGGATCTACGACGCTGAGCGTTACCGCCGGATCGCCGAGGCCAGGGTGGACGAGCAGGACTCCATGGTGATCTACCAGGACACCGCCGGGTGCCGGATGGAATACATCACCTCGGTCCTCGACGACGAGACGGCGCATCCCTGCGGGAAGTGCGACAACTGCGCCGGCCGCTGGTTCCGGGCCGATATCGCCGACGACGCCACGGCAGCGGCGGGTCAGACGCTCACCCGCGCCGGTGGTGTCCTGGAGGCACGGCTGCAGTGGCCCAGTGGCATGGACCGTTTGGGCGTTCCGGTCAAGGGAAAAATCAAGCCCGACGAAGGACTGGCGGACGGCCGGGTGCTGGCAAGGCTTACCGATCTCGGCTGGGGCGGGGCGCTGCGGGAACTCTTTGCGGCTGGCGCCGCAGACCGGCCGGTGGATCCTGCCATGCTGCAGGCCTGTGTCCAGGTCCTGCGGGAATGGGCTACCGGTGACGGCCGGAACCCGGGCTGGAGCGGTGCAGGCCGGCCGGCCGCGATCGTCAGCATGCCTTCCCGCAGCAAGCCCGAACTGGTCCGGTCCCTTGCCCAGGGAATTTCGGAAATCGGCAGGATCCCCTACCTTGGCGAGCTGGACCTGGGACATGGCGGACCCACTGGAAGCCGTGGCGGGAACAGCGCGTACCGGTTGGCGGGCGTTTGGGACCGCGTCATGGTGGGCCCGGAATTGGAGGCCGCCATGGCAACACTTCGTGGCCAGGGCGTGATGCTGATCGACGACCTCGTGGACAGCCGGTGGACCGTTACCGTGGCTGGACGCGCCCTGCGCCAGGCGGGGGCGGGGGCTGTTCTTCCGCTCGTGCTTGCCCAGGCCGGCTGACCTCTGCGCCGGCCTGCCGGTGCAGTGACAGGCTGTCCGCCGTGCTGAAGAGCATCAGGACGGCCATGGTGAGGAAGGCTCCGCGGAAGGGGCCAGCGTGATCCGCGGGGAAGGCCGCCACGCCGTCGAAAATCCGGATCAGCAGGGCGCCAACTGCGATGCCCGCGCCTGCGGCGAGCTGCACCAGGGTCGCCGACACGGAGTTGGCCGACGTCAGCTGGGCGGGTGCGATGTCCGCGTACTGCACCGACGCGTAGGCGGAGAAGCCAATGGAGCGGAAGGCCCCGCTGCACACGAGCAGGGCGAAGATCAGGGCCTGCGGCGTGTCCGGAGTGAGCAGGGCGCACAGGGCGAAGGTCACCGCCGATGCCAGGGAGCCGAAGACCAGCATGGCCCGGAAACCGAAACGCCGGATCAGCGGCGTGGTGGCCGGCTTGATGCCGATGTTGCCGATGAACACGGCCGCCACCATGATTCCGGCGTGCAGCGGTGACCAGCCGAAACCGGTCTGGAACATCAGGGGCAGGAGGAACGGCACCGAACTGATGGTCAGGCGGTAGACGAACCCGCCGGTGGCCATGGCCCGGAAGGTGCGGGTGGAAAAAACACTGAGATCAAACAGAGGGTTTTTGGCGCGCCTCATCCACAGCACGGCGGCCGCGAGGGCGCATACCCCTGCAGCAGCGCCGATGGCTGCCCATGGACCGTCGGGGTGGGCAGTGGCCAGCTCAAGGCCCACCACCAGGGCGCCCACTCCGGTGGTGGTGAGGAACAGGCCCAGCCAGTCGAGCCTGCGTGCCCTGTCTCCGGCGCCGGCTGGTACCAGACTGAGTGCGGCGATGAACGCGGCCGCCCCCAATGGCAAATTGATGAGGAAGATCCAGTGCCACGACAGGTAGGTGGTCAGCGCGCCGCCTACGAGCGGCGCCAGTACGGGCGCCAGCAGCGCGGGCCACACCAGGAAAGCCGTCGCCCGCAGAAGCTCCGATTTGGGTGTGCCGCGCAGCACCAGGAGGGTGCCGACAGGAACCATCATGGCCCCACCGGCGCCCTGCAGGATCCGGCTCAGCGTCAGCACGGTCAGGTCGGGGCTGATGGCGCAGGCCAGTGAAGCCAGTGTGAACAGGGCGATCGCGAAGCAGAATACTTTGCGGGCCCCCACGCGTTCAGCAAGCCAGCCGCTGAGCGGGATTCCCATGGCCACGGTCATGAGGTAGGCCGTCATGGTGATGTTGACGTCGGCGGCTGGAACGCCAAAGTCGCTGGCGATGTTGGGGATGGCGGTGGTGAGGATGGTGCCGTCCAGGAACTCCATAAAGAATGTGGCAGCCACCAGTAGCGCCAGGCGTGGATTCCACGCCTGGCTTGTGCTGGATTCCGCGCCCGGGGAATTGCTTACTGCCATTCCACCATCCTGCCACCGGCTGCACGGGTGGAGCCTCGTGCGTCCGCACCCCGGACCGCCAGCCTGTCCAGCCCACCCCACTTTCCACGCGCCACGCGCCACGCGCCGTCTCCCACCCACGCGCCACGCGCCGTCTCCCACCCACGCACCACGCCCGACTCCCGCCCGCGCACCACGCCCGTCTCCCGCCCATGTAGGTAGCAGTAACTGTCGTTATGAGCGCTCATAACGACAGTTACTGCTACCTAGTTTGGGTTTGGTGGCATAAAAGCACTTCCCCAGGGAACGCAAAAGGCCCCGGTCCAGGACCGGGGCCAAACGCGGAGACGGGGGGATTTGAACCCCCGGTGGAGTTGTGCCCCACACTTCATTAGCAGTGAAGCCCATTCGGCCGCTCTGGCACGTCTCCAATGGCTATTACTAGCCCACCAAGGATACGCAGAACGGGGCACGCAGTGCAAAACGGCCACCGAACGCTTGTCTCAGCCCCGGCGCCCTGCCCCACGGTATGCCTCGCGCCGGGCCCAGGAACAGTGCCCTGGGCTCAACCGCCTGCCAGCGTCCGCCATAGGAAGTGCTGGCTGCGGGCCTGCAGGGCGGCGGCCTGCCGGTTGTCCGAAGCTCCGGCGTGGCCGCCTTCCAGCGCTTCGTGGAACCAGACATTCGGGATGCCCATCGCCTGCATCCGGGCGGCCATCTTGCGGGCCTGGACCGGTCCCACCCTGTCGTCCGACGTGGCCGTCCAGATGAATGTTTCGGGGTACTCCACGCCGTCCTTGAGCAGGTGGTACGGCGAGAATGTCTTGATGTACTCCCATTCCGCCGCCACGTCCGGGTCGCCGTATTCGGCGATCCAGGAGTGCCCGGCGGAGAGTTTCGTGTAGCGCCTCATGTCCAGCAGCGGAACGCCGCAGGAGATAGCCCCGAAAAGTTCCGGGTAGGTGGTGAGCATGTTGCCCACCAGCAGCCCGCCGTTGGACCCGCCCACGCAGCCAAGCCGCTCCCGGGAGGTGACGCCACGGTGGACGAGGTGCTGCGCCACGGCGGCAAAGTCCTCGAAGGCGCGGTGGCGGTTTTCCTTGAGCGCGGCCCGGTGCCAGGACGGCCCGTATTCGCCGCCGCCGCGGATGTTGGCCACAACGTAGACGCCGCCGTGGGAGTGCGCTGCCTCGCCGGACCCGCCGGAGGTGGCGGTCCTGCGCTCCAGCCAAGCCCTGGCGACGGTTCCGCTGTACGCAGGGGTCCGGGAGACTTCGAAGCCGCCGTAGCCGGAGAGCTGCGTGGGGTTCTGCCCGTCCAGGACAAGGTCCCGCGAGGCCACCTGGAAGTAGGGGACGCGGGTGCCGTCTGCGGAGACGGCGAAGTGCTGCTGCACCTCGTACTGGTCGTCATTAAAGAACGACGGCGACGCCTTGACTGCCGCATGGCTGCTCACCACGCCAGCCGTCCCGGCAACGCCCCCGCCGGAGGTCCCGGCAGGATCCCGCGTGAGGCTTCCGCGCATCAGTGTGCTGGGGGTGGTGAATCCGGTGGCGACCAGCCAGAAGTCGTCGCCCGCACCGCCGTCGGCCGGTCCTTCATCTTCGTCGTCCACCGCGTAGGCGTTGACGTCGTGCAGCGGCGGGCAGGCATCCAGCAGCGACGAAGCCCAGGCGCCGCCGTCGGCCGCACCCCCGTCGGCCGCAACGCTTGGAACAGAGGGATCCAGCACCCTGATCTCGGACGAGACGTCCCGCAGCAGGTTCAGAAGCAGGAAATTCCGCGTCCAGCTCCACGACTGCAGCGAAGTGTGCGCATCCGGCGCAAACAGCACCAAGAGATCCCGTGCCCCCGCAAGGTAGTCCTCGAACTTCGCGGCCAACAAGGACCCGGCGGGGTACGTGTTGCCCTCAAGGGACCAGTCCTGCTGCGGCCGGAACAGGAGCCATTCGCGGTGCGCACTGAGGTTAACATCTGTCGGCGCATCGATCTCGAGCCAGGCGTCGTCCCAGCGGATGAACGTGCTGCGGTTGTAGAAATCGATGTAGTCCACGGCGAACGTGCGCTCGAAACCCGGAGTGGAATCGTGCGCCACCACGGCCATCATGTGGTCCTCCGGCACCTCAAAAAGCCGGGCGGCCGCGGAAAGGGCGTTGCCGCGTCGCAGGGTGACAGCCGTCCGGGCATATGAGGATGCGGTTCGCGGCAGGTCCCCGGCCGTGGAGGCAACCAGCAGCGTGTCCGCGTCCAGCCACGAGACGTTCCCCTTCGCCGTCGGCAGGTCAAAACCGCCGTCTGCCGGGTCAACAAAGGTGCGGGTACCGACGTCGAACTCGCGGTAGCGGTTGGCGTCGCCGCCGTCGGGGGAGAGCGCCAGGAGCGCGAGGCGGTACGGGTCGCCAGCGGCGGGGCGCAGGAACGTGGCACCGTGGAAGACCCACTCCTCACCTTCGGCGGCGGCGAGGGCATCCACATCCAGCAGCACGTCCCAGGCGGGGGAATCCGTCAGGTAGCTTTCCCAGGTGGTGCGGCGCCACAGCCCCTTCGGGTTCGCCTGGTCCTTCCAGAAGTTGTAGTACCACTCGCCGCGCTTGCCCACCATGGCGATCCGGTCCGTGGAGTCCAGCACCTCCAGGATGCTTCCCTCCAGGCCTACGTAATCGGCGTCCTCCAAAAGGTCCTCGGTGCGGGCGTTCTGCTCCCGGACCCAGGCAAGCGGTGCCCCGCCGTAGATCTCCTCCAGCCAGACGTTCTCATCAGTGGGTTCGGGGGCGGGCGATGAACCGGGCGCTTGATCAGCTGCAGTGGTGGTCATGCGCCCCATCCAAACAACATTTTCGCTCCGCAAGCAAGTCAAATGCCTGCGGCGCATGCCGATACTCTGGATGCCGTGGGTAAATCGAAGAGCATCCGGACAGCCATCATCGGCGCCGGACCGCGGGGAACCAGTGTGCTGGAGCGCCTGCTCGCACACGCCGCCGCCCACGCTGCTGCCCACTCCGGCCCCGCATCCCTCCATATCGACGTCATCGACCCTTATCCGGCAGGTCCGGGGCACGTGTGGCAGGCCGGCCAGTCCCGGCTGTACCTCATGAACACCCAGTCCTTCTATCCCACGGTCATCCCTGAAGACCCCAGGCTGGCGCCGCCCGTCGCGGGCACCACGTTCGACCGCTGGCGTGCCCGGCAGCAGCGTGAGCCGATGCCTGCCCTGACGCTGGACGAGCGGTCCGAACTGGCTGCCTTGGGATCGCGGGACTTCCCCAGCCGGGCACTGTACGGCCGCTACCTGCGCTGCACGCTGGACGAGCTGACGGCAAAACTGCCCGACGGCGTCACCATCAGTTTCCACGAAACGACGGCCGTGTCGGTGCGCCCGTCGCGCGACGGAACAGCGGGGACGCCAGGGGACGGCGCCCCGGCGGACGGCTCTCAAGGGGACGGTACCCCAGGCGGGACAACCCCCAGCACCGGAACGTTCGACGTCGGACTCGCCGGCGGCGGTTCCCTCACGGTCGATTCCGTGGTCCTCACCTTGGGGCACCTGGCGTCCCGGCTGAACCCGGAACAGCGGGAACTCCAGGCAGCGGCCGCACAGCTGGGCCTGAGCTACTTCCCGCCGGCCGTCCCGGCGGACGTCGACTGGGCCGCGGTTCCGGCCGGCGAACCGGTCCTGGTCCGGGGCATGGGGCTGAACTTCTTCGACGCGATGGGCCAGCTCACGGAGGGCCGCGGCGGAAAGTTCATCGACGCCGGAACCCGGCTCGAGTATCAGCCTTCCGGCCAGGAGCCCCTGATCATTGCGGCCTCCCGCCGCGGCACCCCGTACCGGGCCAAGGCCGCGCTGGCCGGCTACTACCCGGCGGCGGTTACCCTGCGGTACCTGACCGAGGCCGCGCTGGAACGGTTCGCGGCCACCGGAATCCGGCCGGGTTTCGACCACGATCTCTGGCCCCTGCTGCACCGAGACACCCTCTGGGCCTACTACTCCACCCTGGTGCGCTCGCAGCCGGCCGCCGTCCCCGACGCGTCCGAGTTCCTGGCCGCGCTGGAGGATGCGCTGCGGCCGCATGCCCACAGCGCCGCCAACTGGGAGGCCGCTGTGGAGAGCGTCCTTGCAGTGCACGTCGGGCCGCGGCACCGGCTGGACCTGCCGGGCCTCGCGTCTCCCCTGGTAGGCAGGTCCTTCGGATCGCGCGCTGAACTGGATGCCGCCGTCGTCGAGTACTTGCTGGATGACGCCCGCCGCTCAGCACTGGGCGAGCAGGATCCGGTAAAGATGGCCATCGGCGCGCTGCATCACGGGCGCGCGGTGCTGAAAACGGCAGTGGCCGACGGCGGTATCACCGATGAGTCCTGGGTGGCTGGCCTGCGTGGCTGGTTTGAGTCGTTTGTGGAGGGCCTGGCCAGCGGGCCGCCTGCGCTGCGCGCTGAACAGCTGGCTGCCCTGGCGCGTGCCGGCGTGGTCAGCTTTGTGGGGCCCGACCCCCGGTTCAGTGTGGACCGCCGGTCAGGCCGCTTTACCGCCGTCTCGCCCTGGGTGAACGGTCCGCCGGTGGCGGCGAAGACCATGGTGGAGGCCCTCGCGCCGGCCAACCGGGTGTCTGCGAACGATTCGCCGCTGCTGGAACAGCTCCTCGCGGACGGGATGGTGCGGCCCCGGCTGATGATGACGGCGGAAGGTGCGCCGGTGCAGGCCACCGGGCTCGACGTGGCGCCCCACCCGTACCGGCCGGTGGCGGCCAACGGCTCGGTGACCGAGGGTCTCTATGTGCTGGGCCTCCAACTTTCGGCCACCCAGTGGGGCACGGCCATCGCCGCGGAAGCGCTCCAGCCGGGCGGCCCCACGTACGCCAGCGGGCAAAGGACACTCCGCGACGCCGACGAAATCGCGCAGGCGATCCTGGGACACTGAGGCGAAATATTCGTCCTCACGTCCCCTGAGTTTTTGTCCACATAACGGCCCCTTCGCCCCCGGAAAAACGGATCATCTGGGCAAAAACTCGAGAGGAAGAAAGTGTCCCTCCCCAACTGCTTCAGCCGGGGAGGGGCGACTCTCTGTTTAAAGCTGGCCCGCCGTCAGGCGCTCCAGATTAGTGCTAGCCGCGCAGGCACTGCTGGTACTGGATCCAGGCAACGCTGTAACGGATCCACCCCAGGACGTCGTACCACTTGGTGGGCGGTACCGGTGCCGTGCAGACCGGCGGAACCGGTCCGCTGGCAGCCACCTGGACTGCCGCCTTCACCACAGTGCCGGACTCGGCAGCCGTGAGCGCCAGGGTTCCGGATCCTGAAGCAGCGCCGGCAGGAACGGCGAGATTCACGGCGGCGGCGCCGGCAGAAACCGGCACCGTGCCAAGATCGGTCACAGTCCCGGCGCTGTCGATGAACACCGCAGCCAGCGACGTATTCACCGGGCTGCCCAGCGAGGTGAGGTCCAATTTGGAAACCGCCAGAGTGATGGCGTCCCCGGCCTTGACCTCGGCGGCCGTGGTGTTCAGTACGGCCACCGTCCGCCGGGCGAAGTCCGGCGACACGGGGTTGTGCGCCTGCAAGTACGTGATCCAGGCGTCCCGGTCCACGAGACCCGAATCCTTGGTGCCGGTTCCGTCCTTGAAGACACGGAAGTTGTCGCCACCGGTGGCCAGGAAGCTGAACGTCCCGATCCGGTAGGACTTCGCCGGATCGATCAGCGCATCGGCCACCCGGATGGAGGTGATCCGGTCACCGGCGGCGCGGGTGGCGTCGTACGTGTAGTTGACGTTCCTGGACAGGCCCAGTTGCTGGTAGGCGCGGCTGGGGACCGTGCCGTCAGCGTTGGTCTGCCACTGCTGCTCCAGGAGTGCCTTGAACTGCGCACCGGTCACGGACGTGGTCCACAGGTTGTTCACAAACGGCAGGACCGAGTTGGCCTCCGAGTAGGTGATGGTGCCGTCCGGGGCGTAGTACAGCTCGTTGCGGAGGCCGCCGGGATTGACGACGCCGATTTCCGCGGCGCCCAGCTCAGCCGGCTGGAGCGACTCCAACAGCGAGTCGGCCACCAAGTTGCCCAGCGTGGATTCGCTGGCACGGTCATCGCGCTTGGCGGGGCCGCCGGCGGGGTCCGGGGTGAACGCTGTCGTGATATCTGCGGTCAGCGCACCCACCGGCTGGTTGCCGATCGCGGCGGCGTCGGCCAGGGCGTTCTTCACAATGGCATCTACCGCTGCCACCCGCGGGTAAGCGGCTACGAGGCCGGCGGCGGCATCTGTGGTTCGCCTGACGTTCCCGGCCTTCGAGGCGGTGACTTCCTTGGTGGCCGTATCCACCGTGAGCTGGATCTGGCCGATGTTCTCGCCGTAATTGCCGGTCTGGACAATCGGACGGGTCTTTCCGTAAGCCCCGGGGACCGGTGCGTTCCAGGCGTATTCCTTGTGCGTGTGGCCGGTGAAGATGGCGTCCACCTCGGGGGAGGTTTCGGTGACCAGCTTCGCGAACGGGCCGCCCGCTGCCACTTCCTGCTCGAGGGTGGCGCCGTCCGGCGTTCCTGACCCGGCGCCGTCGTGGTTTTCCGCGATGATCACGTCGGCGAGGTTCTCCGCCGTGATCCTGGCAGCCACGCGGTTGATGGCGTCCACAGGATCGCCGAATTCAAGATCGGCGATGCCGGCAGGCGTCACCAGGGACGGGACTTCCCGGGTGACGGTGCCGATGACGGCGACCTTCACGCCGTCCATGTCCAGCACGGTGAATTCCGGCAGGACCGGTTCCGTGGTTCCCTTCTTGTAAACGTTCGCCCCGAGCAGCGGGAACGTGGCGTTGGTGCCGCCCGCGATGACGCGGTCGCGCAGGTCCGCCCAGCCGCCGTCGAACTCGTGGTTGCCCACGGCGGAAGCGTCCAGCTCCAGCGCGTTCAGCACATCGATGGTGGGCTGGTCCTTGGCAACGGCCGAGGCGAACAGTGATGCCCCGATGTTGTCGCCGGCGGACAGGAAGGCCGTGGCCCCGGGTGCGGCGGCGCGCAGCTTCTCGATGGTGCCGGCGAACAGCACCGTGTTGGTGTCGATGCGGCCGTGGAAATCGTTGATGCCCAGGAAGTTCAGCTCAACGCTGGCCGGCGTGACCGGGCCGGCAGGCAGGTCAAGGCCCACCACCACAGGATCGTGATCGCTGGCGCGGTACTGATCCGGCGCATAGTAGTTGGTCACATTGTTGTTATACCGGCTGTACTCCAGCGCCACGGACTCTACGGAGTTGATGTTCCAGATGTCCGCGCCGGTGACCACCGCATCAGCGCCGGGGGAGGCCAGGATGTGGTCCAGCGAACCCGCCAGGCCGCCGAAAAGGTAGGAGTGCTTCGCGGAGCCGTCGGCGTTCGTCGCTTTGCCGTCCTGGTTGACGTAGCCGGCGTCCGTGAAGACATTCATCGGGTCTTCCTGGGCGTAGGAGTTGAAGTCGCCGATCAGGAAAACCTTGTCCGTGCCCTTGGTTGCCTGCAGCCCGGCGGCGAAGTCCAGGAGCGACTTGGCCTGGGCGGTGCGGGCGAGGTTGGACGCGCCCTGGCCCTTGTCCGTGTCATCCGGCGTTGCTGCCGAACCCTTGGACTTGAAGTGGTTGGCGATGGCGATGAATTTCTTGTCGTCCCCGGCGCCTACCGGCTTGAAAGCCTGCGCCAGCGGCTTGCGGGCGTTGGCGAAGGCGACAGTGTCGTTGTGGATGATGGACTCTTCCACAGGTTCAGCCACGGCCTTCTTGAAAATGAACGCGGTGCGGATCACGTCCTCGTCAGCCAGCGGGGGAGCGTTGGCGGGTGTCCGCACGTAGTCCCAGATGCCGGGGGTCGCGATGTTGAGGGCGTCCACCAGTTTGGCCAGGGCGTCGTCGCGGTCCTTGCCGAACTGGGCGGAGTTTTCAATTTCCATGAGGGACACCACGTCGGCGTCGGTCTTGGTGATCGCGGCGACGATCTTGTCCTGCTGGCGGAGGAAGTTCTCCGCGTTTGCCGCGCCGCGGGCATCGCAGCCGCCCTGGACCGTGATGGGGTTGCCGTTGCGGTCCTTGTAGAAGGAACAGCCCGTGAGGGTGTCGCCGGTGGTGGGGAAGTAGTTCAGTACGTTGAAGGAGGCGATCTTCAGGTTGCCGCCCACGCTGGCGGGAGCCTCGGTCCGGGTGGCGCCGAAGCTGGCCGGCTGGACGGTGCCCTTGTTGGCCTCGGTGAGGTGGGTCAGCGGCTGGAACTTCCAGGCGTTGTTGGTGTAGCTGAGCACCACGTTGGTGTTGAACGTCACCGGCGAGCCCACCCGGACCGGGTCCGTGGCCGTCAGGTACGGCAGCACCTGGGCTTTGGTGGTGGCGTCCCTGAAGAAATTGGTGGTGGCGCCGTCGTCGAGCTTGATGCCGCGGGCAGCGTTGTCCGCCACGGCGGCCTGGTATTCGGCCGAGCCGTAACGCGCGACGGCGGTGGGCTGCACCAGCGTGGTGGTCCCGCCCGAGAGGCCGATTTCGCCGTATTGGTTCAGCGAGTAGTTGTCGGTGACGGTGACGGGCCCTTGCGGTGCCAGCAGCATGCCCTCGAGTGCCTCGCGGAAGGACTCGGCCGCCGGGAGCGTGAAGGCGGTGGCCTTCACCTCGGGGGCGGCGTCGGTGAGCTTGGTCAGCCCGGCGGCGTCCGCCACACTGACCTGGGTCATGCCGAAGAACTCGGAAACCGTGCCGGAGACTTCCACGAAGTCGCCGGTCTGCACGGAGCCTGCGGTGGCCGGGGAGTAGACAAAAACAGCGTCCGACGCCGTGTGGCCGGCCGGGGTGAGGTCGCCGCCGGTGCCGGGGGTCTGGACGTAGTAGCCGGCGAAACCGCCGGTGGGGAAGGCCGCGGTGACTTTGCCGCGCGTTGTTACGGCAGTGCCGGCCAGCGGACTGGCGGTGCCGGTGCCCTGGATTTCGGCAATGGTTTTGGTGCCGGGGACCGGGTCCGGTGTTGGGTCGGGGTCCGGTGTTGGGTCCGGGACGGGGTCCACGGTGCCGCCCGCCGCCGTCGGCGTGACGGCGGTGTTCAGCGTGAAGTCTGCCCGGTTGCTGTTGCTGTCCGTCCCGGCGCTGCGGTTCAGGCTCTTGACGTCGGTGTTGCCGGCGGGCGCTACGGAGGCCTGCGTTTCAAAGGTGTTGGAGGAACCGTAGCCGAGGAGGTCTGCCACGCCGGCCGGTTCAATAACGGATCCGGTGGCGAGCGGGGCGGCGGCGGCCTGCTTCGCCAGGATGATGGTGCCGGCGGAGCCGCTGAAATTCAGGGAGGTTGCCACAAGATCCGGAGTCGGCAGGTCCGCACCTTCAACCCCGCCGTTGTTGCTGCCGCCCTGGATGAGGTAGTGGCCCTTGGCAGGGATGGAACCGGTGAGGGCAGCCACGCTGGTGGGCGCCGCAGTTCCCGCGCCTGAACGGTACTGGACTGACCAGCCGTCAAGGGAGACCGCGGCGTCGGAGGTGTTGTAGAGCTCAACGAACTTGCTCTTGTACGCTGCGCCGGAACTGCCGCCGCTCAGGTAGGCCTCGTTGATGACAACGGGTGAAGTGCCGGCTGGTGCTGCGTCGACGGCGAAGGCGGGGACCGCTGCCAACGGAGCGGCGATAAGCCCCGCAGACACCGCTGTTCCCAACGCTAATTTCCAAGGTGAATGGTGCATCCGCTCTACTTTCATAGGGGCGTCCCGGTAGGGGACCCGATGGAGTGTGTCCGGGTTGTACCGACGGACAATCGCCGGACTCCACGTTTGATCAGGTGGTGTCCGGCACAGCAAAGCAGCGCCGCATGAACGCAAGGTTGATGGTGAGTGCATTTGGCGAAACGTCCGTGGGGCAAAACAATACCGGCCGGTAGCTTTAATGAAAGATGTTATGAAAGCTGCCGGCCGGTATTTCGTCGAAGGAATTTACTTATGCGATGATCTTGAACATTGCACCGGTGGGGTCGGCCAACGAGGCGAGGCGGCCGAACGGAGAGTCCTCCGGTCCGTCAATGACGGTGGCACCGAGCGAAACGGCCTTCTCAATCGAAGCGTCCGCATCTTCGACGTTGAAGTAGACCTGCCAATTGGACGGAACGTCGGCTGGCAGATACCCGGAGGCGTCCATGATGCCGGCCTTGGCGGAGTCCCCGGCGCCCAGGGTGGTGTACCGGAAGTCCGGTGTATCGCTCATAACATCCGTATCCCAGCCGAACACCTCCTCGTAGAACTTCACGGCGGCGTCGTAGTCCTTGGTGTGGAGCTCGTGCCAGGCGGCGGCGCCGGGCTCGGCTACGAGCTCGTATCCCTTCATCTCGCGCGGCTGCCACACGCCGATTGCCGCTCCGGCGGAGTCGCCGAAGATGGCCATGTGGCCCTGTTCCGGAACATCCATGGGCGGCATGTAGACCTGGCCGCCGTTGGCCGCGACGGCGGACGCGGTGGCCTCGGCGTCGTCCGAGCGGAGGTATGTGGACCAGACGTCAGGCATGCCTGCCTGGTCCTCGTCCTTCTGCATGAGTCCGGCCACGGTCTTGCCGTTCTTCCGTGCGGTGGTGTAACCGCCGTATTTCTCCTCGTCTCCGGTCTCGTACTCCCAGCCGAAGAGTTCGCCATAGAACTGGCGGGCCTTGTCGATGTCTGACGTCATGAGGTCGATCCAGCAGGGTGCGCCGGGGGTGATCTCGGGTGAAGGCATGATGGGCTCTTTCTGTCGATGGGTGGCAAAAGGAACGACCCGATGTCCGGGCTCGGACAGTTTGTTATGTCGCAGGACATCGGTGACAGTTCTGCCTCAGGACAATAGTGACACTTCGGCCTTTCTTGGTGGTGACACTTCCAGAGGGTTAACGCGGCTTTGAGC
>NZ_JBTNDX010000034.1:0-34039 GCF_054510755.1 Pseudarthrobacter sp. MDT3-1
TACCGGGCCAAAGGCCGTGCCATCGACCGCCGAACCTACCCCGCGACACTCACCACGAGAATCTTGACACCCGACCCAGACGACTAACCGAACGGCATTGGGGTTAGTGCTCCGCGGACGTCTTGAGCGGGACTTCCTTGCCCTCGGCGTCGATGAGCTTGCCGCCCTCGTAACGGTCGCCGTCGGCCAGGATCTTCAAGTCGGCTTCGGTGACCACCCGGGCGGTGCCGGCCACAAACACTGACTGGTTCTCCGAGTTGCCGGCCTTGAGGTGGTTGAAGAGCAGGTTCAGCAGGATGGCCATGACGGCGGCCGAGCTGATGCCCGAGTGGAAGATCGTGGAGAACCAGGACGGGAACTGGTCGTAGAACTTCGGGGCCGCAATCGGGATCATGCCAAAGCCGATGGAGGCGGCCACGATGACCAGGTTCATGTTGTTTTTGTACTCCACCTTTGCGAGCGTGCGGATGCCGCTGGCGGCCACCGTTCCAAAGAGTACGACGCCGGCGCCGCCCAGGACGGGGGTCGGAACCGCTGCGACCACACGGCCGAGGATGGGCAGCAGGCCCAGGATCACCAGGATGAGCCCGCCGGCGCTCACGACGAAGCGGCTCTTGATGCCCGTGATGGCCACGAGGCCAACGTTCTGGGCGAAGGCGCTCTGGGTGAAGGAGTTGAACAGGGGCGAGATGGCGCTTGAGAGCATGTCCGCCCGCAGGCCGTCGCCGATGCGGCGGGAGTCCACCTTGGTGTCCACGATCTCGCCGACGGCGATGATGTCCGCCGAGGTCTCGGTGAGCGTCACCAGGATGACAATCAGCATCGAAATGATCGCCGCAATCTCAAAGGTCGGCAGGCCAAAGGCGAACGGCGTAGGGAAGGCAACTACGTCGCCCTGGCCCACTTTGGAGAAATCCGCCATGCCCGTGAACAGCGCGATCACGGTGCCGATCACCATGGCCAGCAGGATGGACAGCCGGGAGATGGCGGCATTACCCACCTTGCTCAGCAGCAGGACGATGCCCATGGTGGCCGCGGCGAGGCCGATGTTGGCCACGCTCCCATAGTTCTCGGCCTTGGCGTTGCCGCCCATGGCCCAGTCTGCGGCGACCGGCATCAGCGTCAGGCCGATCGTGGTGATGACGGTGCCGGTGACCACGGGCGGGAAGAACTTGATGATTCTGGAGAAGAGCGGCGTGATGGCCAGGCCGATCAGGGACGCCACAATCACCGAGCCGAAGACGGCCTGGATGCCGCCGCCGCCCTGCACGATCGCCACCATGGTGGAGACGCCGGCGAACGAGACGCCCTGTACCAGGGGCAGTTGAGATCCAAAGAACGGGATGCCCACGGTCTGCAGGATGGTGGCGAGGCCGCCGACGAACAGGCAGGCCGCGATGAGCAGGCCGATGTCCGTGGCGGACATACCGGCCGCGGCTCCGATGATGAGCGGCGGGGCGATGATGCCGCCATACATGGTCAAAACGTGTTGGAAACCGTACGCGAACGTGCTTCCGATCGAGAGGCGCTTGTCCTCGGGGCGGGCCGCGGAACTAGTCGACGCGGGCCGGGACTTCTTCTTGCTGTTCATGGCAGACTTTCTTGGTTCATGGCAGACGCCTTCGTCTGGCTAACAATGTCTGGCTAACAATTTGGGGCTTTGGGGCCGGTTGATTTCGACAAGCTCAATCACCGTAGACGGGCCCAACCACCGGGTTTGGTCCGGTGGTCGAGCCCGTCGAGACCCGGTGGCAGATCAGCAGAAGCCGGCGATGCCGTTCCAGGCGGCGGGGGCCGTGCCTGAGTTTTCGCGCTGGACCGTGGCCTCGATCAGGCCGTAGGGGCGGTCCGCGGCGAAGAAGACCTCGTTGGGGTTGTCGAGCCCGAACGGGCTGAGGTCAACCAGGAAGTGGTGCTTGTTGGGCATCGAGAACTTGATCTCGTCCACTTCGCCGTGTGCTTCCAGGACCTTCTTGCCCATGTCGAACAGGGTCTGCTGCAGGGCGTGGGAGTAGTTCTCCGTGAAGCCCTCGAGCAGGAGGGCCTTGATGTCCTCGTAGCTCTTGTTGAAGTCCGTGGCCGTGTGGTCCAGGCCCGTGCTGTAGCGCCAGCGGGCGGAAACATCCGTGGCCAGGATGCGGTCCGTGGTCTCGGGCAGGGTGGTGTACTTATCTCGCGGGTAGCCGACAAAGCCGGACTGGGTGGTCTTCAGGACGGTCAGGTCCTTGAGCCCGGAGATCAGGTGCGTGGTGTTGCCGTCCCGGACCACAACGGCGGTACGGACTTCCTGCCCGTTCCGGACAAAGCTGTGGTCGTGTTCGGAGCCGTGCGACTGGATGCGGTCCCAGGTGTAGGACTCGGCTTCCCAGCGGCCGCCCGTAACCCAGTCGAAGCCTGACGTGAAGTGCTCGCTGAGGCGAAGAAGGAAGGCTTCGGGGGAGCCAACGCCCGCCCTGGCGAAGGCGTAGATGGTGTTCTTCTGGGTGTCCGTGGCGACGACGTGGGCGTTGTCGCCCTGGAGGTGCGCAGCCTCGAAATCGCCGCGCAGCTGCGAGGTGACGTTCAGGTCTTCGATCTGGTGGCGGTCGGTGTCGCGGGTGACTTTGACGACGCGGACTTCGGCCTTTCCGTACTGGTTGTGGCCGAGGATGATGTTGCTGCTCATGGTCAGATTCCCAACTTCAGGTATGTGGGACCAAGGTTCCACATAGAAATTAAGCGCGCATTTCCCGCGCGTTTCTAGTACCGTCGGCCCAACAAAAAATGAGCCGACATCAATTGATGTCAGCTCATTACGACCCTGCCTGCTGCTCCCAGGTTACGTGACTTGCGCCACGAGTTGGGTACCAGAATAGCCCAGCTTCGGGGTGGTGTACATCACAATCTGAAAAATCAGTTTGTGACCGAGGGTCGCCCGGACCATTGACGTACCGAGATCCGGCAGTTTAGGCTATTTCACATAGCAAAAGTTCTTTTCCACTTTGCGGAATCATCAAAGTATCATCAACCCACCTCGGAGGAGGATCAGATGTACCAGCAGGACACAACGCCGGTCGCACCGGAACACACGGCGGCACCCGCCGTCCAGGAGTTCTACCTTCCCCTCGGAGGCGGAACGGATCCGGACTTCTATCTGCCCGCGGACCGGGAGCATGTTCCGGGCCGCTTCTCGCGCTGGGTCCAGGGCCTGCCGGGCTTCGGCAGCCAGCGTTCCCGACGGGGCTGACGACACGCATCTTCGTTGAGGACACGCAAACGGCCTGGCGACACCCAAATTCGGGTGTCGCCAGGCCTTTTGCGCGTCGCGGGGCCGTTTGCGCGTCGCCAGGATCAGGACTCCGACGGCCCCGGGCGCCCGGGCCACTGCTTGCCGGCCCAGGGGTCGTAGTCGGCGATGAGTTCCTCCTGTGGCGGACGCTCCGGTTCGGGGACGTGCTGCAGGTTCACCCGCACCCGGTACCAGAGCGAGCTTGATCCGCGCATTCCGTCGACGAGCACATCGGCGGGGTGCAGGGCCGGGACGAGGTCCACGTGCCGGGACTTCCACTCATCGAGTGCCGCGAGGGCCTCGGGCTTGGTCCTGGTGCGGGCAACCTCGATGAGCGGCATCAGCGACTGCCGGCGGCCGGAGCCGTCTCCGCTGCGGGGCGTTTTCTCGGCGGGGCCGAGCTCGGCCGCCAGCGCGAGGAGCCCGTCGAGTGTGCCCACCGCGTCATCGATCCCGGCGTGCGGGTCGCCCACGCTGGCGAAGCGCCCGGGCACCGTCCGCACCGTGAACTGTTCCGGCCGGATGGAGCGGACCTCATCCCAGGTGAGCGGCGTCGAAACCCGGGCATCGGGCAACGGTCGGATCGAGTACGCCGATGCCACGGTGCGGTCCTTTGCGTTCTGGTTGAAGTCGACGAACACACTTTCGCCGCGCTCTTCCTTCCACCACCGCGCGGTAGCGAGGCCGGGAGCGCGGTTTTCGACCTCGCGGGCGAGGGTCTCGGCGGCGAGCCGCACCTCGCGGAACGACCACTGCGGCGCGATCCGCACCAGGATGTGGAGTCCACGCGACCCGCTCGTCTTCGGCCACCCCACCAGCCCCACGTCGTCGAGCACCTCCCGCGCGACATGCGCGACATCAACGATCTGGGACCAGCTGACCCCCGGCATCGGATCGAGGTCCACCCGGAGCTCGTCCGGGTGCTCAAGGTCCTCGGCGCGCACGGGATGCGGGTTAAGGTCCAGGCAGCCAAGATTCACCACCCACGCCAGGCCCGCAGCATCCCGGATGACGGCCTCCTCAGCCGACGTCCCCGACGCGTAGTGCAGCGTCGTTGTGTCGATGAAGTCGGGGTGGTTTTCGGGCACGCGCTTCTGGAAAAACGGCTCAGCGTCGATGCCCTTCGGGAAGCGCTTGAGCACCATGGGCCGGCCACCCGCACCGCGCAGCGCACCATCCGCGACGGCGAGGTAATAGCGGACCAGGTCGAGCTTAGTCAGCCCGGGCTCGGGGAAAACCACCTTGTCCGGACTCGAGATGCTCACCTCGGTGCCGCCAATGTCGAGGATCTCGGCCGGGGTCTTCGACGGGCTCATGCCGCCACGCTAGCAACGATCGGAGGTGGCAGCCAGAGCTCGTGCATAGGCCCGTTCTGACGGTTCCCTGAACGCCCGACGCCGCTGGACGTCGTGTGCGCAGGGAACCGTCGAAACGGCCAGCGAAGAGCTACCCCGCCACAAGCTTCCGCGCCGCGGCCGAGTGCTCCGCAATGAGCCCCGCGATGTCCAGCCCCGGGATCTGCCCGTCCACCACACGCCACTTCCCGCCCACCATGACGCGGTCCGCGCGGTCCGCGCCGCACAGCAACAGCGCCGCCACCGGGTCGTGGCTGCCGGAGAACCGCAGGTCGTCGAGGCGGAAGAGTGCCAGGTCGGCCTGCATCCCCGGCGCCAGTTGACCAATATCGGAACGCCCCAGCACGGCTGCCGAGCCCCGTGTCGCCCAGCCAAGAGCGCGCTCCACCGGCACATCCGCTCCGTAGCGCAGCCGCTGCAGGTACAGCGCTTGCCGAGCTTCCAGGATCATGTTGGAAGCATCGTTCGACGCCGATCCGTCCACTCCCAGCCCCACCGGGACCCCGGCTGCCTCGAGTTCCAGCACGCGTGCGGTGCCTGACGCGAGCCGCATGTTCGACGTCGGGCAGTGTGCAACGGCGGTGCCGGCGGCTCCCAGCCGGGCGATCTCGTCGTCGTTGAAGTGGATACCGTGGCCCAGCCAGGTGCGGTTGCCCAGCCAGCCGACGCTCTCAAGATAGTCCACGGTGCGCAGGCCGAACATCGAGAGGCAGAAGTCTTCCTCGTCGATGGTCTCAGCGAGGTGCGTGTGCAGCCGGACGTCAAACCGCTCGGCCATCAGGGCGCTCTCGGCCATAATTTCCTTGGTCACCGAGAACGGCGAGCACGGTGCCAGCGCAATCTGGATGACGGCGCCGTCGCCACGCTCGTGGTACTGGGAGATGAGGCGTTCGCTGTCCGCCAGAACGATCTCCGGCCGCTGCACCGTGGACTGCGGCGGCAGGCCGCCGTCGTCCGTTCCCAAGGTCATGGAGCCGCGCGTAAGGGTGGCCCGCATGCCGAGTTCGCGTACGACGCCGACCTCCACGTCGATCGCGTCCTCGAGTCCCGCGGGGAACAAGTAGTGGTGGTCGGCTGCCGTGGTGCAGCCGGAGAGCAGCAGCTCGGCCAGGGCCACTTTCACCGCGAGTTCCAGGCTGTCCGGAGTCAGGCGCGCCCAGACCGGGTAGAGGTTCTGCAGCCAGGGGAACAGCGGGGCGTTGGCCACCGGACCCCAGGCGCGCGTGAGGGTTTGGTAGAAGTGGTGGTGCGTGTTGATCAGGCCCGGCATCAGGACATGCGCGGAGGCGTCAAACGTCGAGTCGCAGGGTGCGGACGGCTGCCCGCCGGCCGGAACCAGCTCGGCGATGATGCCGCCGCTGACCATGATGCCGCCGCCGGCGTCGAGCCCGTTGGCGGTGAAAGCGGCGAGCGGGGTCCTGATCCAGAGCCTGGACGGGATATGCGGGTGGGCCATGGATGGCTCCTTGTCTGGTCGGCAACAAATGCGTTCCAGCTCAGTTAGGCCCTGTCTGCTGATCCAGGTGGCGCCAGCCTAGGGTGCTGCCGCGACGGAAGTCAATGCCACGTGGGGTCACATACGGCCCATTCCGCGCCTCTGGATAGGCCGTATGTGACCCCGCGTTGCTAGGTAATTTCACATCACGAAATTAAGTTTCCAGAAAACTATGGCGCTGCTCACACATCCGGTGCTAATCTCGATCTTGCCAAAGGCGGGCACCCGGACTCCGGGAAGCTATCTACCAGGCGAACCTTCAAAAGCACATGCTGAAGCCTGGTAGCCGTATCACTGGCGCGTCCCCGTCTCAGGGTTACTGGGCTTCCTTGCCACTAAGGAAGTCGCAAAATGAGCACAACCGTCACGGCCGAACATTTCCTGGCCGCATCCATAAATCTGGCAACAGCCAACGTCCTGGACAGCGGCGGCCCGTTCGGCGCTGTCGTTGTCACCGCGGATGGCCGCGCCTTCGAAGGCGTCAACCGGGTCACCGCCACAAACGACCCCACGGCCCACGCCGAGGTCACCGCCATCCGCAATGCCTGCCGCGAGCTCGGCACCTTCGATCTCAGCGGAGCCACCCTCTACACGAGCTGCGAGCCCTGCCCCATGTGCCTGGCCTCGGCCCTCTGGGCCCGGATCGGCAACGTGGTCTTCGCCGCCGACCGGCACGACGCAGCCTCCGTGGGCTTCGACGACGCGGTCTTCTACGAGTACTTCGAGAACGAGGACCGGGATGCACTGATGCCGGTCGCCAAGCTGGAACTGGGCGACCCCCAGGCTCCCGCCATCCTGGAACCGTTCAAGACCTGGAACACGCTCGATTCCAGGATTGACTACTAGGATCCGGTGGCTGACATGACAATCCTGGACCCCGCAGAAATGCGAACCGCAGCTGAAAAGCAGGCTGCGCCCGAAGGTGCAGAGCACACGGCGGCACCCCGGCCCCCGGCGTCGAAATCCTTCCTGGATAGTTTCTTCCAGATCACCAAGCGTGGCTCCACGCTGGCGCGCGAATTCCGCGGCGGCATTGTCACGTTCTTCACGATGGCCTACATCGTGATCCTCAACCCGCTGATCCTGGGCGGTTTCTCGGCCGAGAACGCCCCCACGGACGTCGCCGGCGGCTGGCTCTCGGCAGCGCAGGTGGGGGCCGTTACCGGGCTCACCGCCGGCGTTATGACCATCGTGTTCGGCCTCGTCGCCAACCTGCCGTTCGGGCTCGCAGCGGGCCTGGGCATCAACTCGTTCCTGGCAGTGGCCGTCATCCAGGACGTCACCTGGCCCGAAGCCATGGGCCTGGTGGTCATCAACGGTGTCCTGATCGTCCTCTTCGGCGCCACGGGTGCCCGGACGGCGATCTTCAAGGCAGTCCCCAAGGAACTCAAGGCTGCCATCACCGTCGGCATTGGCCTGTTTATCGCCTTCATCGGCTTTGTGGATTCCGGCTTCGTCCGCCCCACCAAAGGCGGCCCGCCGGTCCAGCTCGGCAACGACGGCTCCATCACCTCCATCCCCACCCTCGTCTTCATCGTCGGTCTGTTGGTCATGGGAATCCTCGTGGCCCGCAAGATCCAGGGCGGCCTCCTGATCGGAATCGTCGCCACCACAGCCCTCGCCGCCGTCGTCGAGGCCGCCATGCATATCGGTCCCGGCAGCGCCGACAACCCCGGCGGCTGGCACCTCAACGTGCCCGTGCTCGCCGGCCAGCTGGTCTCCGCCCCGGACTTCAGCCTGGTGGGCCAGTTCGATCTCTTCGGCTCGTTCTCAAGGATCGGCGGCCTCGCGGCAACCATGCTGGTGTTCACCCTGGTGTTCACCAACTTCTTCGACGCCATGGGCACCATGACCGGGCTCGCCAAGAGCGCCGGAGTGGCGCACAAGGACGGTACGTTCCCCAGGCTGAAGTCGGCCTTCATCGTCGAGGGCATGGGCGCAGTGGTGGGCGGCGGAACGTCCGGCTCGTCCAACACCGTCTACATCGATTCCGCGGCCGGCATCGGCGAAGGTGCCCGTACCGGCCTGGCCTCCGTGGTGACCGGAGTGCTGTTCCTGGGCTCGATGTTCTTTACGCCGCTGACCTCGGTGGTGCCGCTCGAAGTGGCGGCAGCCGCCCTGGTGGTGGTGGGCGCCATGATGATGGCACAGATCCGCGAGATCAAGTTCAGCAAGTTCTCGATCGCATTGCCGGCCTTCCTGACCATCATCACCATGCCGCTGACCTACTCGATCGCCAACGGCATCGGCGTCGGATTCATCTCTTTCGCGGTCATCAGTGCGGCGTCCGGCCGGGCCAGGAAGGTCCATCCGCTCATGTGGGTGGTCACCGCGGGCTTCATCATCTACTTCGCCCGCGGGCCGATCAACGCCCTGCTGGGCGCGTAGACCCCCGGCGTAACTGCCCATTCGGGCGCCTTAAACGTGTCATGTCGCCTTAAACGGCGGTCCATCCGCACCCACCGCATCGAGTAGGCGTCCGCCGCCGTGGTCCACAGCATCAGAACCTACGACGGCGGGCGGCGGTGGAGTGCGGCTGGGCCGTCACGGACCGGGGCTGGATTAGAGGCCCCGCCCCGGTCCCCTCAAACAACTCCCCGGACTTTCCCTCTACACCAGCAAGGAATGAGATTATGAGGCAAGACCGCGCTCTGTTCCGGACGGTCTTCCCGTCCGGGACCTCAGTGGTAAAGGACGTGTTGCCATGCTGGACCTAATACCTTCACTGGGAGGCTGGCGGCCCGCGGTCTCCGGCCAGCGCTGCGCCGTCGCCACCATCGTGGCCGCGGGCGGCTCCGTGCCCCGGCCGCTCGGCACGTCCATGCTTGTGTCGGAACACGGGGACGTCCTGGGCAGCCTCTCCGGTGGCTGCGTGGAGGGCGCCGTAGTGGACGCCGCCCTTGCGGTAATGCGCGACGGCGGCAGCCGCCTTGAGTCGTTCGGCTACAGTGCCGAGGACGCGTTCGCCGTCGGACTCTCCTGTGGAGGAGAGCTGGAGGTCCACATCCAGCCGCTCGGATCCTCGCTGGAGGCCATGGACTTCGCCATGCTGAACGGCCTGGTGGGCCGCCACTCCACCACTGCCGTGGCGCTGATCCGCCGGCTCGACGCGGGCGGGGGAGCCGTCGTCGTGCAGGATCCTGTGCGGTTCCGCGCCATGGAGTCCCCGGAACTTGCCCGGCTGGTGGGTGACCATCCCGCCACTGTTTACGCGGCAGCCGCCCAGCTCGAGCCGCTGCTCCAAGGCGGCCGCGCCGGTTTGGTCCGCGTGGCACCACCCGGCGGCTGCTCCGACAGCCGGGACCAGACCCACCCCGAACCCATCACCCTGTTTGTGGAAAGCCGGCTCCCCGCCGCGCGCATGCTGATCTTCGGCGCCAACGACTTCGGCGCCGCGCTGCTCCCGGCCGGGAAACTGCTGGGCTATGACGTCACCTTGTGTGATGCCCGGCCGGCTTTTTCGAACCAGGGCCGATTCCTCGCCGCCGACCAGGTGGTCACGGACTGGCCGAACCGCTATCTGGAGGCAGAAGCAGCCGCGGGCCGGGTGGACGGCCGCACCGTGGTGTGCGTGCTGACCCACGACCCCAAGTTCGACATCCCGCTGCTGGAAACCGCGCTCGGCCTGGGCCTCGCCTATGTGGGCGCCATGGGTTCGCGGCGCAGCCACCGCCAACGCATCGACGCGTTGCTCGCGGACGGCACGCCGGCGGAAGCGCTGGAGCGGCTCCATTCGCCCATCGGCCTGGATCTGGGCGCGGTCACCCCGGCAGAAGTGGCTGTTTCCATCACGGCCGAGATCCTCGCGTCCCGTGGCCGGGCCGGACGGGGCAGCACCACGCCGGCGCCGCTCAAGGCATCCTCGCTCAAGGACGGCAGCGGCCCCATCCACCCCACATCAGAACCCCGCACGCACGAACCCCGCACGCACGAACCCCGCACGCACGAACCCCGCACGCACGAACCCCGCCAGGAGAACCCATGGACATGAACACCATCGAGGCCGTCGTGCCCACGACGGACCCCGCCGAATGGCGCGACGGCGATGCCTGGCTGGCCGGCGGCACGGTCCTGTTCTCCTACGGGAGTACCGTCCTGAAGCGGCTGCTGGACCTTGGCGAAGCGGGTTGGCCGGCCGTGACCGTGAGCAACGCCGGGATTGAACTGGCCGCCACATGCACCGTCGCGGAGCTCTACGCCCTGCCGGGTTCGGACGAAGTTGCCGGCAGGGAGTGGCCGGGCCTGGACTTGTTCCGTCCATGCTGCGACTCCTTCGTGGCATCCTTCAAGGTCTGGAACATGTCCACCGTGGGCGGCAACCTGTGCACCTCGCTCCCGGCCGGGCCCATGATCTCGCTCTGCGCAGGGCTGGACGCCACCGCCACCATCCTCGGCCCCGGCGGCAGCAGCCGCACGGTCCCGGTGGCCACGTTCATCACCGGGGACGGGCAAAACAGCCTGGCACCCGGCGAGCTCCTGCGCAGCATCCACCTGCCGGCGTCGGCCTTGTCCGCGAAAGTGGCCTTCCGGCGGCTCTCGCTCAGCAACCTCGGCCGTTCCGGAGTCCTGCTGATAGGACGGCGCGACGCCGACGGCGGCCTGGTCATCACCGTAACCGCCGCCACCAAACGCCCCGTACAGCTGCGGTTCACCGCTGCCAAGATGGCCGGCCCCGCGGCCCTGGCGGCCGCCGTCGGGAAGGCCATTCCCGCGGAGCTGTACCACAACGACATCCACGGGCTGCCCGAATGGCGCCGGGACATGACCCTCCGGCTTGCCGAGGAGATCCGAGCGGAACTGCTGGAGGAACGGCTCACCGTGTCAGGCGATTTCTGGGCCGGCCGGCCGCACGCCTTGTCGCCGCAGCCAAGCGCGCAACCCGACACAGCACAGAACAAGCAGCAGAAGGAGGCCTGAGCATGGCAATCGAAATCAACGGCACCGCCACCCCGGCCACACCCCGCCCCGGCCAGTGCCTGCGCACGTTCCTGCGCGAACAGGGCAATTTCGGGGTCAAGAAAGGCTGCGACGGCGGCGACTGCGGTGCCTGCACCGTCCACGTGGACGGCACCCCCGTACACAGCTGCATCTACCCGGCCGTCCGCGCCGACGGCAAGGCCGTCATCACCGTCGAAGGCCTCGCCCAGGGCGGTGCGCTGCACCCCGTGCAGGAGCAGTTCCTGGCCGAACAGGGCTTCCAGTGCGGCTTCTGCACCGCCGGCATGATGATGACCGCAGCCACCTTCGACGACGAACAGAAAGCCAACCTGCCCCGCAGCCTCAAGGGTAACCTCTGCCGCTGCACCGGCTACCGTTCCATCGCGGACGCAGTATGCGGGACCCTTACGCACGACGGCGGCGCGGCAGCTGGCGCCGCCCGTCCGGCTTCCGCCGCCGGCACCACGGCAGCCCAGGCCGGGCAGCTCGGCGACAACGTGCCCGCCCCGGCGGGCCTCGCCGTCGTCACCGGAACCGCCCGCTACACCCTGGATGTCCCGGCTGACGAGCTAGACGGCCTGCTGCACCTGAAGCTGCTGCGCTCACCCCACGCGCACGCACGGATTGTTTCCATCGACAGGACGGCCGCGCTTCAGGTGCCGGGCGTCGTCGCGGTGTTTACACACGAGGACGCCCCGGCGCAGCACTTCTCCACCGCCCAGCACGAGCTCTACACGGACGATCCCGACGACACCCGCGTCCTCGATGACGTGGTGCGGTTCATCGGCCAGCGCGTGGCCGCCGTCGTGGCCGAATCCGTGAGTGCCGCCGAGGCCGGGGCCCGCGCCCTGCAGGTGGAATACGAGCTGCTGGACACCGTCTTCAGCCCGCAGGACGCCATGCTCCCCGGCGCCCCGGCACTGCACGGGGACAAGGACGCCGTTAAGGCCCGGATCTCGCGGCCGCGGCAGAACGTCGTGGCCGAGCTGCACTCGGAGCTGGGCAGTGTGTCGGACGGTTTCGCCGCTGCCGACTTCATCCATGAGCACACGTACAGGACGCAGCGCGTGCAGCACGTCGCCCTGGAAACGCACTCCTCCATCGCCTGGCTCGACGAGGAAGACCGCCTCGTGGTCCGCACCTCCAGCCAGGTCCCGTTCCTGGTCCGGCGCACGTTGGGCCGGGTGTTCGACCTTCCTGAGGACCGCATCCGCGTGGTGGCCGGACGCGTGGGCGGCGGCTTCGGCGGCAAGCAGGAAGTGCTCACCGAGGACCTCGTTGCCCTCGCCACGTTCACGCTGCGCCGGCCCGTGCAGGTGGAGTTCACCCGCACGGAGCAGTTCACCGCCACCACCACGCGGCACCCCTTCACCATCAAACTCAAGGCCGGCGCCAGCAAGGACGGTCTCCTCACCGCGCTGCAGCTGGGCGTGGTCACCAACACCGGCGCCTACGGCAACCACGCCCCCGGCGTGATGTTCCACGGCTGCGGGGAGTCGCTGGCCGTGTACAAGTGCGCCAACAAGAAAGTGGACGCGCATGCCGTCTACACCAACACCGTGCCGGCCGGAGCCTTCCGCGGCTACGGGCTGAGCCAGATGATCTTCGCGATCGAGTCGGCCATCGATGAGCTGGCTGTTGGCATCGGCGTGGACCCCCTGGAATTCCGGCGCCGGAACATGGTGCGCGAAGGCGATGACATGCTCTCCACCAACCCCGAGCCCGAGGAGGACGTCCGCTACGGCAGCTACGGCCTGGACCAGTGCATCTCCTTGGTGCGTGATGCCCTGGACCGTGGCAAGCAGCGCTACCGCGACGCCGGGCTCGACGACCTCGGTCCGGACTGGGTCACCGGGGAAGGTTCCGCGCTGTCCATGATCGACACCGTCCCGCCCCGCGGCCACTTCGCCCACACCCGCGTGAGCCTGCTCGCCGACGGCACGTTCGCGGCCGACGTCGGGACCGCCGAATTCGGCAACGGCACCACCACGGTGCACGCACAGCTGGCCGCGACGGCGCTCGCCACCACGGCGGGGAAGGTTGCCGTGCGGCAGTCCGATACCGACCTGGTGGAGCACGATACCGGCGCGTTCGGTTCAGCCGGCACCGTGGTGGCCGGGAAGGCCACGCTCCTGGCGGCCACCGGGCTGGCCTCCCGGATCGTCACCGTCGCCGCGGCGCTGACCGGTGTGCCGGAGACCGAGTGCGTGCTCGACGACGGCGGCGTGGACTGTGCCGGACGGCGGGTTCTGCTCGCGGACATCCACAACGCCGCGCGGGACCAGGGCGTGCGGCTCGCCGTCGAGGGCAACTGGGACGGGACGCCGCGATCGGTGGCGTTCAACGTGCACGGGTTCCGGGTGGCGGTCAACACCGGCACGGGGGAGCTGCGGATCCTGCAGAGTGTGCAGGCAGCCGACGCCGGCGTGGTGGTGAATCCGCGGCAGTGCCGCGGCCAGATCGAGGGCGGCATCGCGCAGGCGCTGGGCGCTGCACTGTATGAGGAGGTCCGGGTGGACGACGCCGGCCGGGTCACCACGGACATCCTGCGGCAGTACCACATCCCGTCCTTCGCGGACGTGCCGCGGAGCGAGGTCTACTTCGCTTCCACCAACGACCAGGTAGGCCCGCTCGGTGCGAAATCCATGAGCGAAAGCCCCTTCAATCCGGTGGCCCCGGCCTTGGCCAACGCCATCCGGAACGCCACGGGGGTCCGGTTCGCGGAGTTGCCGATCGGCCGGGACAAGATCTACTTAGGTTTGAAGGAGGCAGGGCTGGTCCCCTCCCGCTAAGACCAACGCGGGGTCAGATACGGCCCGTGGGGCGGGGTTTAATGGGCCGCATCTGACCCCGCGTTGCTGCGGTAGTAACCGTTTGTGACTGGCCGTCTTCCGGCGACCCCTTGACTGATGCGTGACCCAGGTCATACCGTTATTTCACTACTCGATACCCATTTTCCGCATTGTGGAAAAAGCAGCGACGCTCCTGCCGTTAGTTTCCGGCATAAATCCCACAGCGGAACATGGAAGACATCTTCAAGAAGTGAGATAACGATGCAAACAACACCGTTGACCGGCCTAGACCCGGCACCCGAGACCCCATCGGACATGGGCAAAGCGGCCCACCCCTCCATGGGTGTCGACGCACTTTGTGATTCGGCCACCGCCGTCTCAGGCCTGGCCATCAGCCCCACCCTGTACAACGTAGACCTTGCCCCCACCAAGCGTGAAGGCCGCCGGTGGACCGGCTATAGCATCTTCACGCTCTGGGCCAACGACGTCCACAGCCTCGGTAACTATGCGTTCGCCATCGGCCTTTTCGCCCTCGGGCTTGGAGGCTGGCAGATCCTCCTTGCCTTGGGCATCGGAGCTGTGCTGCTCTTTGCCCTGCTCAACTTCTCCGGCTTCATGGGGGTCAAGACCGGTGTACCGTTCCCGGTCATGAGCCGGATCAGCTTCGGTATCCGCGGTGCCCAGATCGCCAGCCTGCTCCGCGGCGCCGTCGCCATCGCCTGGTTTGGGATCCAGACGTACCTGGCCTCGGTGGTCCTCCGCGTAATGCTCGTGGCCATGGTCCCCTCCCTCAAGGAGCTGGATGGCAACTCCATCATGGGCCTGTCCACACTCGGCTGGATTGCCTTCGTTGCACTGTGGATCGTCCAGCTGGTCATCGTCAGTTTCGGCATGGAAATGATCCGCAAGTACGAGGCCTTCGCCGGGCCCATCATCCTGGTGACCATGGCTGCCATCGCCATCTGGATCTTCGCGGAAGCCGGCGGCTCCATCGCCTGGGCATCGGACAATGCGCTCGAAGGCGCCGACATGTGGCGCACCATCTTTGCCGGCGGCGCACTGTGGGTCTCCATCTACGGAACCTTCGTCCTGAACTTCTGCGACTTCACCCGCTCAGCGGTCTCCAAGAAGGCCGTGGTCCGCGGAAACTTCTGGGGCATCCCCATCAACATGCTCGTCTTCGGCGCCATCGTGGTCGTCATGGCAGGCGGCCAGTTCAAAATCAGCGGCAAAATCATCGAGAGCCCCTCGGACATTGTCCAGACCATCCCGAACACGCTCTTCCTTGTCCTGGCCTGCCTGGCCCTGCTGATCCTGACCATCGCCGTGAACCTGATGGCCAACTTCGTGGCCCCCGTCTATGCACTGACGAACTTGTTCCCCAAGCACCTGAACTTCCGCAAGGCGGCGTGGGTCAGCGGTACGATCGGCCTCATCATCCTTCCCTGGAACCTCTACAACAACCCCCTGGTCATTGTGTACTTCCTCGGCGGACTGGGCGCGCTGCTGGGGCCGCTGTTCGGCGTGGTCATGGCAGACTACTGGCTGCTTCGCCGCGGCAAGGTCAACGTTCCGGAGCTCTACATCGAGTCGCCCACGGGAGCCTACTTCTACAAAAAGGGCTTCAACCCCAAAGCGATCATGGCACTGATACCGTCTGCCACCGTCGCCCTCGTGATCGCTTTTGTTCCGGCCTTCGAGGGAGCCGCCCCGTTCTCCTGGTTCTTCGCAGCCGGCATCGCGGCAGTGGTGTACTACCTGATTGCGGACCGCAAGCAGCAGTTCGACGACGTCGACGGCGAGCCCATCGCCATCGTCAGCACCCACTAACTAACCAACCTGTCCCGAAAGGGGAAAGCGCCATGCGCATCCTTGTGGCCAACGTCAACACCACGCAGTCCATGACCGACTCCATCGCCGCCTCGGCCCGCAGCGTGGCGGCACCCGGAACGGAAATCATTGGAATCACGCCCCGCTTCGGCGCAGACTCCTGCGAGGGAAACTTTGAGAGTTACCTCGCGGCAATCGCCGTGATGGACGCCGTGGTCAACTATCCGGAACCGTTCGACGCCGTCATCCAGGCCGGCTACGGCGAGCACGGCCGCGAAGGGCTCCAGGAGCTCCTGGACGTTCCGGTGGTGGATATCACCGAGGCGGCCGCGAGCACCGCGATGTTCCTGGGCCACAAGTACTCCGTGATCACCACCCTGGACCGTGCCGTGCCGCTGATCGAGGACCGGCTGAAGCTGGCCGGCCTCGACGCCCGGTGTGCCTCGGTCCGGGCCAGCGGCATGGCCGTGCTTGAACTGGAGGAGGAGCCGGAGCGCGCGGTGGAAGCCATCATCGAACAGGCGCTGCTGGCCGTCCGCGAGGACAAGGCGGAAGTCATTGTCCTCGGGTGCGGCGGCATGGCCGGTCTGGACGAGGAGATCCGGAAGCGTGCCGGCGTCCCCGTGGTGGACGGTGTGGCCTCGGCGGTGACCATCGCCGAAGGGCTGGTCCGCATGCGGCTGAGCACCTCAAAGGTCCGGACCTACGCCACCCCGCGGCCCAAGACGGTCATAGGCTGGCCAATAACGGCAGCGGAAGTGCCCGCTGCACCTTAGCCTGGCCATCAACACAAGGAGCGACCCATGACTGCAACCCACCGGCCCGTACAACCGCACCGGCCGGCACCGGTCGCCGTCGTGACCGGTGCAGGTTCCGGAATTGGCAGGGCGGTGGCGCGGCTCATGCTGGCCGACGGATACCGCGTGGTGTTGGCCGGCCGCCGTGAGGCTCCGCTGCTGGAGTCCGCGGCCGGTCACCGCCAGGCACTGACGGTGCCTTGCGACGTGAGCGTGCCCGACGACGTCGAGCGCCTTTTCGCTGCGGCCCTCGGCAAGTGGGGGAGGGTTGACGTCCTGTTCAACAACGCCGGCGTGTTCGGCCCGGCCGCGTCGGTGGATGAAATCAGCGTGGCCGACTGGGACGCGGTGGTGGCGGTGAACCTTACCGGCTCCATGCTGTGCGCCGCCGCCGCCGTGCGGGCCATGAAATCCCAGGATCCGCAGGGTGGCCGCATCATCAACAACGGGTCCATTTCAGCGCATTCGCCGCGGCCGCGGACAGTGGCCTATACGGTCACCAAGCACGCCATGACGGGCCTTACCAAGAGCATCGAGCTGGACGGCAGGGATTTCGGCATCACCTGCGGCCAGATCGACATCGGCAACACAGCCACGGACATTATGGGCACCATCGGCGTGGACTCCGGTGCCCTGCAGGCTGACGGTAGCCGCAGGGTGGAGCCCACGTTCCCGGTGCAGGACGCCGCGCGCGCCGTGCTCCTGATGGCAGGCATGCCGCCGTCGGCCAGTGTGGGCTCGGTGGTGATCACGGCCGCCGGCATGCCGTTCATCGGCCGGGGCTGACAAAGTTGGCGCCTGGGCGCTCTTAGCGGCGGCGTGCCGCCGGGACCAGTTCATTTGCACCGTAGCTGTTGTCGTCGGGATTCAACGTCCGGCCCGGGGCGACCAGTTCGTCGATGCGGTCCAGGATCTCAGCGGACAATGTCACGGTGGCCGCTGGCAGCTGGGATTCGAGCTGCTCCATCGTGCGGGGTCCGATGATGGCGGAGGTGACAC
The DNA here is from genome assembly GCF_054510755.1 of Pseudarthrobacter sp. MDT3-1. NCBI lineage: Bacteria > Bacillati > Actinomycetota > Actinomycetes > Micrococcales > Micrococcaceae > Pseudarthrobacter > Pseudarthrobacter sp. MDT3-1. The sequence continues at coordinate 17,475 of NZ_JBTNDX010000034.1, forward strand.
CCGGGTGGTTGATGGCAAACGCGATCGCCAGCTCGATCAGGCTGATCCCGGCGTCTTGGGCGACGTGCGCGAGTGCGTCGACCACCTCAAGCTTCTGCTGGTTCGCGGCGCTGCTCATGTCGAAGCGGGCGTTGGGCCGTGCTGCCGACGTTGGGGTCGGCGCGGTGTCCTTGCGCCACTTTCCGGAGAGCCATCCGCCGGCCAGCGGGCTGTAGGTGAGGGTTCCCATGCCATGGCGCTGTGTCGTCGGAAGGACGTCCTCTTCAATGCCGCGGACGAGGATCGAGTAGGGCGGCTGTTCGGTGACGAACCGGGCGAGGTTTCCTTGGCGTGAGGCGACCTGTGCTTCGACGATCTGGCTGCCGGAGTATGACGAGGAGCCGATGTAGCGGACCTTGCCCTGCCGGACCAGGTCCGTGAGGGCGCCCAACGTCTCCTCGACATCCATCAGGGCGCTGGGTCGGTGCACCTGGTAGAGGTCGATGTAGTCGGTGCCGAGGCGCCGGAGCGAGTCCTCCACCGCCTGCATGATCCACTTCCGGGAGCCGCCGCTGCGGTTGGGACCCTTACCCATGGGCATGAAGAACTTGGTGGCCAGCACGACGTCGTCGCGCCGCTTTTTGAGTGCCTTCCCGACGATCTCCTCCGATTCGCCGTCCGAATAGACATCGGCCGAGTCGACGAAGTTGATGCCGGCGTCCAGCGCGTGGTGGATGATCCGGATCGAATCGTCAACGTCCGTATTGCCCCAGGCGCCGAACATCATCGTGCCCAGACACAGCGGGCTGACTTCCACGCCGGTGCGGCCCAGTAGACGGTAGTCCATTTTTACTCCTTGTTTGATGGTGGTCTGTGATTCAAAGTGGCGCTTCGGTCGGCGGGGCACCGACGTGTGGCCTACGACTGGTTGTTTGCGGCCAGCGCGGCGAGGTCCCGGCGCACGCGCTCCGGCTCGGCGTCGGCAGGCATGTTCGGCTGGTCCCGGACCCCGTCCAACGAACCGGCGGGGTCCTTGTCCAACGCTTCGAAGACAGGCTTGAGGCTTTCCTGGGCAGGTCCATGCTCGGCGACAAGTTCAAACGTCAAGCGATCGGAGGCGTCAGAGACGAGGCTGTCGACGAGGACGCGGGCGATCTGGTGACGCGCGATGACGCCGTCCGCGGGGCTCCCCGCGTGGCGGGTGTCGCCCTGCAGCAGCATGATCTCCGTCTGGTCGTCGTCGTTGTAGTCGAACCATCCGGGCCGGACGATTGTGTAGGCGTTCCCGCTTGCTCGGACCAGGCGTTCGCTGCGTCGTTTCCAGTCGTGGGTGCTGCCGCGGCGGGTTACACCGATGGCTGTCATGAGCGCGATGCGCACGCGGCGGCCGCCGAGGGCCTGGATGACGTTCTTGACGGCTCCGTAGTCGACGGTTTCGGCTGCCGCGGCATCGCCGTAGGAGGAACCCTGGGTGAAGATGACCGCGTCGATTTCGGCCACCGCGTCCGCGAGGGTTTCTACCAGGGTCAGCTCCCCAGTGACCTTTTGTGCGCCGGCATCGAGCCGGCCGGCACGCGAGGCGTCGCGCACGAGGGCCCGCGTCTTGTAACCCTGACGTACGGCTTCCGCCACGACATGGCGGCCGACGCTGCCGGTGGCGCCGACGACGAGTGCGATGCCCGGTTTCTTGGTGTTCATGCTTCCGGGATATCCCGTCCGAAGGCCTCCAGGGTGACCGAGTCGGGGTCGGGACCACCACGCACTCCCGTGTCGAGCGCTCCGAGTGCACTCATCTGCTCAGGAGTGAGGTCGAACCCGAACACGTCGAAGTTCTCGGCGATGCGTTCAGGGCGGACCGATTTGGGGATGACGGAGTGTCCGAGCTGGAGCTGCCAGCGCAGCATGACCTGGGCGGCAGTCTTACCATGCTGTTCGGCGACGCGGCGGATGATGGGGTCGTTGAACGTGCTCGTCGCAGCGTCGCCGCGGTAGGAGGTGATGCCGCCGATCGGTGACCAGGCCTGCGTGAGGATGCCCAGGTGCGAGCCGGCTTTTCGCACGTCGGGCTGCGTGAAGTAGGGGTGTACCTCGATCTGGTTCACCGCGGGGATGATCGTGGTCTGTTCGCGCAGCGCCGTCAGGTGGTTCGGCATGAAGTTGCTGACACCGATGGCGCGGACGCGGCCGTCCTCGAGCAGCTGTTCAAGGGCCCGGTAAGCCTTGATCGTCTTGTCGAATTCTGCGGAGAGTGGCTGGTGGAGGATGAAAAGGTCGAGCTGGTCGACGCCGAGTTTGCGGGAACTCTTCTCGAACGCGTGCAGGGTCTGGTCGTAGCCGTAGTCGCTGATCCAGACCTTGGTCTCGATGAAAATTTCGGAACGGTCCATACCGGAGCGGCGGATGCCCTCGCCCACCTCGCGCTCGTTGGCGTACGCAGCCGCCGTGTCTATGTGGCGGTAGCCGGTCTCCAGTGCCGAAACGACAGCAGCCGTCGTGGCCTCGGGCGGGGTCTGGAAGACACCAAGCCCGATGGCGGGCATGACGACTCCATTGTTGAGTGTGATGTTCATGGTTGTTCTTGTCCTCTCGCAGCCCGTTCAGGGTGCGGCCTGCACCAGTCCGGGCCGAGATTTCAAGCCTAGGCGGGTCACTGTCATCAAGGCAGGCACTGTCATAACCCCGTTCGAGTCGCAGGCCAGGGCATCCGGTGCGGTGCGGATAGCGCAGCAAGGAGACGTTTGCTACTGGAGGAGATGCAGCTGTTCTGGGGTGTCGAGGTCTTCGCCCCCGGAGAGGTCGGTGCAGTCCACGAGGTCTAGCAGTTCCGGGTGGGCCTGGAGGAAACGGCGTGCCCCGGCGTCGCCCGTTGCCGTTTCCGCGGCCTCAGCGCGGAGGCTGGAATCCAGGAGCAACGGATGTCCCCGCCGGAGTTTTCCGTCGGTGCCGCGGTAGGCGGCCGCCGTCACCCGGCCAGGCCTATGGGATGCCAGCAACCGGGCGACGGTCTCGGTGGTCAGGCCGGGCTGGTCCACCAGCGCGATAAGCACATGGTCCTCCGGGGCTGCCGCGGCAACTCCCGCCCGGAACGAGCTTCCCATTCCGGTGGCCCAGTCCGGGTTGTCGATGACCCGGTGCCGGCTGAGATCGGTGGCTGTGCGGACCGATTCCGCGGCCGCGCCGAGCACCGTCACCACTTCCCGGCAGCCGCCTGCGAGCAGCACATCTGCCAGCACTTCAACGAGCGTGCGGCCGTGGAACCGGAGCAGCGCCTTGGGCCCGAGCCCCAGTCGCCTCCCGGCACCGGCGGCAAGCAGCACCGCCGTCGTACGTTGTTTGTCCAGGTCAGCCATCGCCCCAGCCTATCCAGCCACATGACAGTTGACGGCAGTGTTCCACGGGAACACTGCCGTCAACTGTTGTCTGGATGAGGGGGTCAGGAGTCGCCTCCGGCGCCTCCGGTGGTCCCGGCGTTGACGTCCAGGAGCTTGTAGCGGTCCATCGCGTAGGCGGGCACGCCGCCGTCCACCTCTCCGCGCGAAGCGAGCAGCTGCAGGGTCTTCACCACAATCGAGTGGGTGTCGTTCTTGAAGAAGCGGCGGGCTGCCGCGCGGGTGTCGGAGAAGCCGAAGCCGTCGGCTCCGAGCGAGGCGAACTGGTGCGGGAGGAACTGGCGGATCTGGTCCGGGACGGCCTTCATGTAGTCGGTCACCGCCACCACGGGCCCCTGCGCATCGGCGAGCTGCTGCGTGACGAACGGTATGCGGGCGGGCTGGCCCGGGTTCAGGAAGGCGTCCTCCTCCGCGGCGAGCCCGTCCCGGCGCAGTTCGTTCCAGGACGTCACGGACCAGACGTCCGCGGAGACGCCCCAGTCCTCGGCGAGGATCCGCTGGGCATCCAGGGCCCACGGGACGGAGACGCCGGAGGCCAGGATCTGGCTCTTGGGCCCTTCGATACCCGACGCCGACACCCGGTAGATGCCTTTCAGCACACCGTTGACGTCGAGGTTCTCTGGTTCGGCCGGCTGGGAGATCGGCTCGTTATAGACCGTGATGTAGTACATGAGGTTCTTATCGGATGCCGGTCCGGTTCCATCGCCGCTTGCGGTCGGCCCGTACATACGCTCGATGCCGTCCCGGATGATGTGGCCCATCTCGTACCCGTACGCAGGGTCATAGGTGAGGACGGCCGGGTTGGTCGAGGCCAGGATCGGGGAGTGGCCGTCGGCGTGCTGGAGGCCTTCACCGGTCAGGGTGGTGCGGCCGGCGGTGGCGCCGATGATGAAACCGCGGGCCATCTGGTCCGCGGCGGCCCAGAAGGCGTCGCCGGTGCGCTGGAAGCCGAACATGGAGTAGAACACGTAGACCGGGATCAGCGGTTCGCCGTGGGTGGCGTAGGCGGTGCCGGCGGCGGTGAACGCTGCGACGGCGCCTGCCTCGTTGATGCCGGGGTGGATCAGCTGGCCCTGGGCGGATTCCTTGTACGCGAGGACCAGGTCCCGGTCCACAGAGAGGTAACCCTGGCCGTCCGGGTTGTAGATCTTGGCCGTGGGGAAGAACGCGTCCATGCCGAAGGTTCGGGACTCATCCGGAACGATCGGGACAATGCGGTGTCCGAACTTCTTATCCCTGAGCAGGTCTTTGAGCAGGCGCACGAAGGTCATGGTGGTGGCGGCCTGCTGTTTCCCCGAACCGCGCTTGGCAATCTCATAGGTTTTGGGGTCTGGCAGCTCCACCGGCGCGTGGTCCGGCCGGCGTTCGGGGACGAAACCGCCGAGGGCGCGGCGGCGTTCCATGAGGTACTGGATTTCGGGGGAGTCCATTCCGGGGTGGTAGTACGGGGGCCGGTAGAGATCCGCGTCGAGTTGTTCGTCCGTGATGGGGATGCGGAGGTGGTCGCGGAACTTCTTCAGGTCATCGAGGGTGAGCTTTTTCATCTGGTGGGTCGCGTTGCGGCCCTCGAAGTGGGGTCCGAGTCCGTAGCCCTTGACCGTTTTGGCCAGGATCACGGTGGGCTTGCCCTTGAATTCGGTGGCTGCCTTATAGGCGGCGTAGACCTTGTGGTAGTCGTGGCCGCCGCGCTTGAGGTTCCAGATCTCGTCATCGGAGAGGTCCGCGACCATGTCCTTGGTCTGCGGGGTCTTGCCGAAGAAGTGCTCGCGGACGAACCCGCCGGATTCTGCCTTGTAGGTCTGGTAGTCACCGTCCGGGGTCTCGTTCATGATCTTCACGAGCGAGCCGTCGGAGTCCTTGGTGAGCAGGTCATCCCACTCCCGGCCCCAGACGACCTTGATGACGTTCCAGCCCGCGCCGCGGAAGAACGCTTCGAGTTCCTGCATGATCTTGCCGTTGCCGCGGACGGGGCCGTCCAGGCGCTGGAGGTTGCAGTTGATGACGAAGTTCAGGTTGTCCAGCTTGTCGTTCGCGGCGAGCTGGAGCAGGCCGCGGGACTCGGGCTCGTCCATTTCGCCGTCGCCCAGGAACGCCCAGACCTGCTGGTCCGAGGTGTCCTTGAGGCCGCGGTTGTGCAGGTACCGGTTGGACTGGGCCTGGTAGATCGCGTTCATCGGGCCGATGCCCATCGAGACCGTGGGGAACTCCCAGAACTCCGGCATCAGGCGCGGGTGCGGGTAGGAGGAGAGCGCGTGGCCTTCCTTGGACTTTTCCTGCCGGAATCCGTCCAGGTCCTCCTCGGCGAGCCGGCCTTCCATGAACGCACGGGCGTACATGCCGGGGGAGGCGTGGCCCTGGAAGAAGACCTGGTCACCGCCGCCGGGGTGGTCCTTGCCGCGGAAGAAGTGGTTGAAACCGACCTCGTACAGGGTGGCGGCACCGGCGTAGGTGGAGATGTGTCCGCCCACGCCGATATCGGCCCGCTGCGCCCGGTGCACCATGATGGCCGCGTTCCAGCGCAGCCAGGCCCGGTACTTCCGCTCGATCTCCTCGTCCCCCGGGAACGCCGTTTCCTGGTCCACCGGGATGGTGTTCACGTAGTCCGTGGTGGTCACCATCGGAACGCCGACGCTCTGGGCGCCGGCGCGCTGCAGCAGGCTGCGCATGATGTATTGGGCACGTTCCGTGCCCTGTTCCTGAATCAGGGCATCCAGGGACTCCAGCCATTCGGCGGTCTCTTCCGGATCACGATCAGGCAGCTGGTTTGTCAACCCGCTGAGGATATGGGAGGTCTCTTCTCCTGCAGCCACGTCCAGCCTCTTTTCATCGTTGAATAGTTGGCTCAAGTTTTCGTTGTGTGAGAAAACTTTATTGCATCTCGAGATTATCTAAGCGGCGATCCACGCGTCAAGGCGAACGGACGGTCACAATCGGCTGCCAGGGGTTACGGGCCCCCGGCAGCCAACGCGGAGTGCCTGCACTGCGGGTTCAGGCAGAGGTGAGGAGCCTGCCCCAGCGCGGGTCCAGCCCCGGTGCGCCCGCCACCTTGAGGCAATGCCACAGGGTGACGGCCACCGAGTCCAGCACGGGAACGCCCGTCTCGGCCTCAATTTCCGCGGTGATGTTGGCGCCGTAGAGATTCGTGCAGAGGTAGATCAAGGCATCCGGCTTGGACGCGGCGAGCTCCAGCGAACCTGGCCGCATTTCGTCATCCGTGACGCGGGCGAACGACTCGTTGTCGCTGAGGCCCAGGAACCGGTGGTCGAGGGTCTTGATGCCGTCCCGTTGGTAGGACGCCATGATCTGTGCGTTGACGTCCCCGGTGTACGGAGTGAAGAGCCCGATCCGCTCTGTGCCGAATGATTTGAACGCCTCCAGGTAGGCCAGCGTGGACGTGGTGGCAGGGATCCCGGTGGCGTCGGTGATCTCCTGCACCAGGGTGCGGTCATGCTCTGCTCCGAGCCAGGACCCGGAGGTTCCGTTCCAGGCAATGACATCCACATCCGAGGTGGCCAGCAGCTCCGCGGCGGTGCGCATAACGCTGGAGTCGAACTGTTTGTCCGAAGAGTCATCCAGGGCAATCCGGGTGACCGGGATCCTGGTGAAATGAATGGTGACGTCGTCCCGCTCGCCCAAAATCCGGTAGCTTTGCGGCTCCAGGCAGGTATTGGAGGACGGCACGATCATGCCGATGCGGGTTTTGCGTGCTTGGCTTGGCATCGGGGTTTCCTAACTGGCGGCGTAGACGGCGGGGCGGGATTCCTGGGGCCAGGACAGGGCGTCGCGGTGTTCGGTGAAACCCTTGCGGGGCAGGAAGCGGCCAACAGCCCCGGGGTCATGGAAACCGGCGTCGTCCAGCACCACACGGCCTGCGGAGACCACGACGGCGGGCCAACCGGTCAGCGTCTTCCCTTCGAACGGCGAGAAGTCAGTACCCATGTGGAGAGCGACGCCGTCGACGGTGCGTTCCTCGGCGGGATCGAAGATGACGATGTCGGCGTCGAACCCCGGAGCGATGGTTCCCTTGCGGGGGAGGGCGTTGATGCGGGCCGGGCCGGCGGCGAAGACTTCGACGAAGTCCTCCACCCGGCGCTCTCCTCCGCTGGCCGAATCCATCATGGCGGTGAACGTGACAGGCATCCGGGTTTCGACGCCCGGGAGTCCGTGCGGCATTTCGCGGATGTCGTCCGTTCGCTCGCGCTTTTGGGAGAGGTCGTAGCACGAGTGGTCGGAGGCGACGGTGTGGATGGCACCCGCGGCCAGCCGGTCCTTCAGCGCGGCCACGGTTTCGGCGCTGCGCATCGGCGGGCAGCACGCGTACCACTCCGGAAACGCGCTTCCGTAGACGGAGTCGTCCAGCGTGAGGTAGTGCGGGCAGGTCTCGGAGTAGGCTTCCTGGCCGCGGCTGCGGGCTTCGGTGACCAGATCAACCGCACCCGGTGTCGACTGGTGGACAAAGTAGACCGGCGCCTTGGTGTATTCGGCCATGGCCAGGGTTACCTTGACGGAGACCTCCTCGGCGAGCTCCGGCCGGGTCTGGTGCAGGTGTTCAATCCCGATCCGGCCGTCGTCGGCGTGCTGCTGGGTGCAGTCCGAGATGATGGGGTCGTGCTCGGCGTGGATGTAGGTGAGGCCGTCCAGGCGGACCATCTCGCGCATGACCTTCAGGATGGTGTCCCCGTCCGCCATGGTGGTGCCGCGGTTGGTGGTGTACATCTTTACCGAACGCACGCCCTCGGCGGCGAGCTGTTCCAACTGCCAGGGCACGGTTTCGTCCCAGCTGACCACGGAGCCGTGCAACGCGACGTCACACCGGGACTCGCGGGCCAGTTCCTTCTTGTGCAGCACGGCTGCGAGCGGGGTTTCCTGGGCATCACGGGGAATGCCGAAGTCGATGATCGTGGTGGTTCCGCCCCACAGTGCGGCGGTGGATGTGGTCCGGTAGTTATCCAGGGTGCGGAAGCGCCCGGTCACCTGGGCTACGTGGCAGTGGCCGTCCACTCCGCCGGGGATGACAAGCCGGCCGGATGCGTCAATGGTGCGCGTGCCGGCGGGGACGGGCCCGGCGGCATCCACCAGCCGGTCGATGCGGCCCTCCCGGACCACAACGTGGGCCTGTTGTCGGCCGAAGCTGTTGACCACGGTGCCGTTGGCGATGACGAGTTCTGGGGTGTCGGACATCGGTGTCCTCCTAAGTAGAAGTGGCTAGTTGGCCCGTGCGGGCGAGGCCGGCTGGGTGGCGCCGCTGCGGGCGGGATCGTGCGCGGCGGCGTTCTGCGCGGTGGTGAGGGCGGCATCCAGGTTCTCCGAGAGGCCGCGGCGGGACTTGGCGGGCGGCGGAGCGAAGGCGCCGGCGCGGTGCGGTCCGGAATCGAGCCCGACGACCGATTCTGCCATGCGGATGCCTGCGGAGATACCGTCCACCACAGGGACCCCGATCTGCCCGCGGAGTTCGCGGGCCAGGCCGGCGAGCGGTGCTCCGGCCAGGATCACTACGTCGGCCCCGTCTTCGGTGACGGCCTGGTGGCTGAGTGCCAGCAGGGTTGCCTTGAAGTCCTGCTGCACCGAGGCGATGCCGTGGAGGGCTTCATTGATGGAGCGGATCGACGCCAGCCGGCCGCCGAGCCCGAAGCGCTCCACGCAATCCCGGTACCAGGGCCGGATCCGGTCCGAGATGGCGATGATGGAGAACCGGTGCCCCTGCAGGGCGGCTCCGCAGAGGGCCGCTTCGGTGATTCCGATAACAGGGACGTCGGTGAGTTCCTTCAGTGCGGGCATCCCGGGGTCGCCGAATGCGGCCACCACAACGCCGTCGACGCTGGCGCCGTCGCGGGTGTACTGGGCGACGATTTCGGCGACGGCTCCCGCCGCGATCAGGGACTCAAAGCGGGTTTCGATGTATTCCACGCCGTACCCGGCGGTCCGGACCACAAGTTCTGTTCCGGGGGAGGCGGAGCGCAGGGCCTCCGCTTCGATCAGGGCGGTAACGTCGTCGCTGATGTTGGGGTTGATGACAAGAAGTTTCATAAGTTCTTCCGATGAAGGGCGGGTTCTGTCCGGCTGAAATCCTCCGGAAACTGTTCGCGGTATTTGCCGATGTGCGACGCCGATTGGGCGGCTGCCCGTTCCGGGTCGCCGCTGGCGATGGCGGCGTAGAGGGCGCGGTGTTCTTCGATCAGCTCCGGCAGGTCGCTGACGTGGCGGAAGAGCCAGTGCATGCGGCCCTGGAGCGGTTCCAGCGCGGACTTGAGGAAGCCGTTGTCCGCGATCCGGGTGATGGCATCGTGGAATTCGCTGTTGGCCCGGTGGGCTTCCATGATGGCGCCCTTGACCAGGCAGCGGTCTGCCTCGTCCAGCAGACCTTTGAGGCCGCTGAGGTCTTCGGGGGTGGCGCGGGCGGCTGCCAGGCGGCAGGCAAGCACCTCGAGGGACTGCCTGACGTCGAACAGGTCCTCGACGTCCTTGGGGCTCAGGGTGCTGACCTCGGCTCCGCGGGCTCCGCGGTCGCTGATGAGCCCTTCCTGGCGCAGCATACGGAGCGCTTCGCGGACGGGAAGCCGTGACACGTTGAATTCAGCGGCGAGGTCGCGTTCCACCAGCCTGGTGCCGGGAACGTAATGCCCTTCAAAGATCCTGTTGCGGAGGGTGTCCCGGACAGCCTCCCGAAGCGGGCGTTCCTTGTCCTGGGTCTCTTCTGCGCTATGCATGCTTCTCCACTTTCGGTTCTTGTCTGGCATTGCGTTCCCGGCTTCAGGAACAGGTGCGTGTGGCTAGCTTAGACAGGTAGCCGCTTGTTGTAGTTCAGGGTCAGGACGGAGACGCCCATGATGATCGCGGATCCAACGAAGTACAGCAGCGCCCAGGTGTACGAGCCGGTGGCACCGACAATCAGGCCGACCGCAATCGGGGTCACGAAGCCGGAGATGTTGCCGCTGAAGTTCATCGCGCCGCCCAGGACGCCGGCGTTGGTCCGGCCGCCCAGGATGGAGGGGATGCTCCAGAACAGGCCCACCCAGCGGAGGAAGAACATGACCACGGACAGGAGGACGACGGCGGTGGTGGGATCGGCCACAACCGTGACGCCGATCAGGCCGCCGATCACGACCACACTGGAGGTGCCCAGGAGCGTGCGCATCACACGGTTGGCGGAGGCGCCGGTGGACTGCCACTTGTCGGCGATCGCACCGCCCAGGATTTCGCCGACGAAGCCAGCGCCGAAGATCACGAAGGTGGACCAGCCGATGGTCTTGAGGTCGAAGCCCTTGTCCTGGGCCAGGTAGAGCGGCCCCCAGGTCAGCAGTCCGTAGAAGACGCCGTTGAAGCCCAGCCAGCCGAAGCACATAGCCCAGAAGGAGCGGAACTTCAGGTAGGGCAGGAGCGCGCGCTTGCCCTTGCTGCCGTCGAGCTCGGCCGCAGCGTCCTCCGCGGCGTGGGAGGCCTCGATGTATTCGGCCTCGGCGTCATTTACCCCCCGGTGCTGGCGGGGATTGTCGCGGACGTACCACCAGACGGCAAGGCCCATCAGTACGGTGGCGGCGCCGGCGATGATGAACGCGAGGCGCCAGCTGCCGGTGGAGGCGATCAGGCCGGCGATGATGATGCCGCCCAGGCCGGCACCAAGAGGCGCGCCGGCGTCGAGGATGGTGGCGCCGCGTCCACGCTCTGACTTGTGCATCCAGATCGCGTTCAGCTTGCCGCCGGCCGGCATGACGCCGGCTTCCGTGACGCCGATGCCCATCCGGGCAATGAACATGCTGAGGAAGCCGCCGGCCAGGCCGGAGGCTGCCGTTGCTGCGCCCCAGCCGACGCAGGACGCCGTCATGACCTTGCGGGGACCGAATTTGTCGATCAGGAGGCCTACCGGGACCTGCATCAACGCGTAGGTCCAGAAGAACGCGGAGAGCAGGAGGCCCACGAGCTCGGGGGCGAGGTTGAATTCTTTCTGGATGATCGGCAGGGCCACCGAGATGGAGCCCCTGTCGATGTAGTTGACGGCGACGAGGACCAGCAGGAGCAGGAACATTTTCCAGCGGACGTTGGTGCGACGTTGCACGCCGTCCTTGCCGGTTTTGTCGTCGGGGAGCGGTACAGCGGTTTCAGTATTTTGATGAGACACAACTTCTCCTTTGCAGAGAGGAAGATTGCAGACAGGACGAAAGGCTTGTGTGTTCGCGGGGCAGAAAGCCGGTTGGTGGGGCGTCCTGGGTCCTGATCCGGAGGGGCCGGGCGATGAACTGCGGCTCGGGATCCGGATCGCGATCTTTTGGGATCCCAGTTTGGGATCCCAAAATTCAGAATAGAAGTGACCCGTGCCACTGTCAAGGAATTTCTACCGTTGTGGCCCACCCGGGCCAAATCACCGATTGTGACTGCGGCGGGTGTGGGGATCCTGCCGGCGGGGCGGGGCGGGGCGGCGCGGTTGCGGCGTGGTTGCGGCGGACGTGGAGACGTTGAGGAGCCGGGCGACAGGGCGCGCGAAAGGGCCCGCGGCGTCGCCGCGGACCCTTCCTGTTGTGGCCGGTTCTGGCAGGTTCGGCTGAGCTCAGCTGCCCCGGTAGGTTGAATATGCGAACGGGCTCAGCAGCAGCGGCACATGGTAGTGGGCCTCCGACTCCACCACGCCAAAGGTGAGGGTCACTTCCGGGAAGAACGTTTCGGTGCCGCTGGCGGCGAAGTACCTTCCCGTGTCGAACGCCAGGCGGTAGGTCCCGGAAGGCAGCCGGTCCGGTCCCAGTTGTTTGATGCGTCCGTCCGCGTCCGTGGCGCCCTCGGCGATCTGGACCCAACGCTCGCCGTCGAGCGCGTGGAGGGTTACCGGGACGTCTGCCGCCGGCTGGCCGGAACCGGTATCGAGTACATGGGTGGTGACGTGGGAAATGCTCATGTGCGCATCAGTCCTTCGAGTCGGAGCACTGCGATTTCCCGCAACTGCTGGCCAATGATTGATTGTTCTGCTTCGGGGGTGTGGGCGAGCCTGGTGTTGAGGGCGGCCAGGATCTCCTCGCGGCTGCGGCCGGCGGCACGGATCAGGAACACCTGCCCGAACTTCTCCTCGTAGGCCCGGTTGCCTTCCGCCAGGGCCTCGGCCACGGCAGCGTCGGCCACGCCCAATTCGGCCTGTTCCGACTGGGACAGCTTCGCTTCCGCGCTGTCGCCCTGCGCCCGCTCGCCGATCCGCGGGTGGTGGGCGAGGGCTGCTTCGATCTCCGCCGGGGTGAACGGGTTCGCTGCGCCGCGGCCTGCCGCCAGGAGCGCGTCGAGACTGGAATAGGGACGCGCGTCGGCGAGCTCGTCGATCCAGCGTTGGATGTCTAGGCAGGGGCGCAGGAAATCGGCGGCCTCCGTGCGGCCGGCCGCGTTGAACTGTTCAAGATGCATGAGGCAAGTCCTCGTGTGTTTCGATGCTGGCATCCACGGTGTAGGGCTATGCGGATACTAAATTCCGCATCATGGAACTGTTATTTCAGCATATGCAAAAAGTCAACCGCACGCACCGGCGGGTGTCAACTGCCGTGACGCTGCTTGGGTGATGCCCCAGCGGAAGGGGTAGCGCCCCCAACAGAAAGCGGACGACGGCGGGAGGTCCCGCCGTCGTCCGCTGACGGGCAAAGTCCGCTGACCCGCAATACGGTCAGCCGCCCCGCCGTGCTTACGCTCGGGGTTACAGCCGCGGGACGCACTCCCCGGTTCCCAGCAGCGCCAGCCCGGCGCGGTCGCCATCGCCGAAGTCGAACTGCCCGCTGTTTTCCTCATGCATCAGTTGCGTGGGATCGTCCACGTGGTCCAGCCCCAGGACGTGCCCCAGCTCGTGCATGATGATGGCGCGGATGTGGGCAGGACCCTCCGGCCAGGTCAGTGTTTCCGCGAGGCCCGGCGCATCGAGGGTCACTTGGCCGGCGACGTACACATAGGGCTCGCCGGGAATATGGGCGTAGGCGCTACCACCGGTCCCTGCAACCTTCCCTGCCAGCTTGGGTGTTTCCGCCGGGGACGACCACGCAATGAGAATCGGCGCCCACTGCTTGCCGTAGCGCGCCGGCTGGTACGCTGCGCGGGCTTCGGATGGCGCCTCGGACGTGGTTCCGTCATCCACGAACTGCAGCCCCGAGGCCGCGGAAACTGCGGACACGGCCTCCTCGATAAGTACGTCTGTTCCTGGCGGCGCATTGTCTGGCCGGACCACGTAGTGCAGCGGACGGCAGGGGTCATAGGCAACAAAGGCCTGGCCCGGGTCCGGGGACTTCTGCAGGACATAGGCGGTGGATCCGCTGGTGGCTGGCGGCAGTCCGAGCGGGGCTGATGCGGCCTCAAACCCTGGTGGCGGCACTTTGGCGCCCGGCAGGTGGGGCATGGCTGCCGGCAACACAAACCGGTCGAAGAGGGTCGGCGTGAAATAGAGACCCACCACCAGGGCGATGCCCAGGACAGTGGCGGTGCGCGATCTCCACTTGCTCCCGCGGACTTTCCGGCGGTGGACGGTCCTCTTGGCCGAGATTGGCGAGATGGGGGCACCGCGCCACGGCTCGGGCGCTGGCGGCTTGCCCAGTGCCTCATCGATTGCCCACTGCGGAATGCGCCCGCTGGGCGAACGGCGGATGCGGGGAAACTCCCTGTCGCCAGAACCTGATTCCAACAGTTCCCCCTTGCGCTGCCGTGCCGTCTCCTTTGGTGGTTTGCCCAGCATAGTGGCGGTCCAGTTGATCCGTACGAAATTACCCGTGAAGTTCGGGGATACTCATCGATGGTCACGCAGACGGAATACATGTCTCCGTCCTTGAGGTAGCCCGCATTGACGGCGTCGCGGGGGAAGTAGCGGTTGCCTTCTCCGGTATCGTGGGTCCATGGTGCGGAACCTGGCCGACATCGGCGCTGAAGGTGTATTGCTCGCCGGGGCGGGCCGCGCCATCCTGCTGCAGATCGCGAACCCCGCGGTGGGCCATGGCGTCGCCGAGCACAGTGACTTTATTGCCCGTCCCCTGGACCGCTTCCGGGCTACCGTCACCTACGTCTACGCGGTCGTTTACGGAACAGAGGCCCAGGTCGCGGCCGTTCGCCGCAGCGTCAACCGGGCCCACTCCACGGTCCGCCGCAAGCCCGAAGCCGGCTCCCACGGGTACAGCGCCTTTGACGCCCAGGCGCAATTATGGGTGGTGGCCACCCTGTACGACACAGCCATCACCGTCTACGAGAAAATCTACGGCCCGCTGGACGACAAGGCAGCCGACCTTATGTACAGCGACTACGCAAGAATCGGCACCGTCCTGCAACTGCCGGCGAACCTGTGGCCGGCCGACCGCGCAGCCTTCAGGACATACTGGGACACGTCCCTTCTGACACTGGAGCTGGACGCCGTCACCGCCGGCGTCGGCCGCGACCTCCTGTACCCGCCGGCCGGGCCACTCTGGCTGCGGATGAGTATGCCCCTTATCCGGTTCATCACCGCCGGTCTACTGCCGGACCACTTGCGAGCCGGCTTCGGGCTGCCGTGGAGCGACCGCCACAGCCGCCTGTTCGACCGCACCACCCGGTGGTCCGCCCTGGTGTATCCACGGCTGCCGCGGCCGGTCCGGCACTGCGTCAAGAACTACTGCCTCGACCGGCTCCGCACCTCGTAGGAAATCACCGCGGGGTGTGAATTCAGCGCTGTAGGCCGGGCAGATTAGTTTCCCGCCGGCGATGATTCTCTCCCGAAAGAGATAATTCTTAGAGTGCGACGCGGTTGCCCACAGAGTATGGTAGGTGGCCGACGTTCGTATAGTGGCCATATGGCCGAGAAACTACCTAAGCACGAGGAACGAGACATCCGTCGCTATGTCGAAGGCCAGTCCCGGAATCAGGATGACCCTGACGATCCTGACACCAAAGTCACGCTGGTGCAGAAGGTAAGCAGCTACCGGCTACTCGGCACGGATTACGACGTCTACGACGTGCACACGCCGAAAGAGCGTTGGTGGGTTATCACAGAGCCGACCAACCTTTACTCTCAGGAGTCTTTCCCTGAGTACGATGTTGCCTTCTCTTTCCACGTCGGCTTGATGCTACGTGTGATGAATCGCGATCGTGTCGAGATTGACGACGATAAGGCCGAAGAAGTTGGCGGGGCTTGGAGGCGCTACGAAGCTGCCGTCACAGCAATGGACTCGGCTCGCGAGGCAGAGGATTATCAAGGCGTAGCTATAAAATGCCGTGAAGCCTTATTGGCATTTGGTCGTGAGCATCAAGATGCGGACTGGCTCTCCAATCCAGAGCTAAAACCGAAGGTCAACGACTTCAAAGGCTGGGCGACCCTGTACGCGCAGACCCTATCCACAGGGCGGCTGCGGCGCTACTTAAATGAGATTGCCGACAAGACTTGGGACGTTGCAGTAAGCCTCCAGCATGACTCAAACGCGACGGTATGGGACGCTGAGATGCTCTTGGATGCGACGTCACATGTCTTCCACATGTACTCAACAGCCTTCGTCAAGGTGAAACGGAACCCACCTCGCCGGTGTCCCAAATGCAGCTCTTACCGCCTAGTTATTGGGCTCTCCTGACTCTTCCGTGGGTTAATTTCGGCCCGGGAGCATTGGTTTGGGACCGCCGAGGCTGAGCATGGCCAACGCGATGAGTGCGTCTGGGGATTTGAAGCCGAAGGCGATTCTGGTGATCAGGCGAATTTTCGTGTTCATTGATTCGACGCGTCCGTTGGAAAGCCCATGCTCGATCGCGGCCAGGATGGATTCCCGGTGTTTGACGATGCTCTTTTGCAGTTTCACGAAGGATGGGATGCGGCACCGGCGTGCCCAGGCCACCCACTTGTCGAGTGCTTCGGCGGCTTCCTCGAGGGGCAGCTTGAAGACCAGCCGGAGTCCTTCCTTGAGGTAATACGCCCGGCCGAGTCTGGGGTCGGTTTGGACTATCCAGGCGAGCTTGGTCTGCTGTTTCTCGGTGAGGTTTTCCGGGTTTTTCCACAGCGCGTACCGGGAGTTCTTCACCCCGGCGGCCAAGGCGCTGTCGGGGCGTGCCGGGGACCCGGCCGGCGGCCGTCCCCGCTCTCTTCCTGGCTCGTTGGCCCGGGCTGCTTTGCGGGCGTCGTTCCACGCCGTCCGGCGGACTTCGTCGAGGGCCTCGGTAGCCCACTTGATGATGTGAAATGAATCAGCGCACTGCACGGCGTCCGGGCAGCGTTCGGCGACCACCGCGGCGATCCAGGGG
>NZ_JBTNDX010000035.1:0-33664 GCF_054510755.1 Pseudarthrobacter sp. MDT3-1
GGGCGATTTTTCCGTTAAGGAAGAACGGTCTTTCAGTGGTGATTCCAAGGGTGTTGCAACTCCCGGTTTTCAGGGGGTGTTGCATCGATCACTGGAACTCGCCTCTTCGGGGAAAATTGGACTTGTTGAGAGTCAAAATCCCGCGAAAATCGGAGCACCTCGTAGATGAAAGTTTTCCATACCCGGGCGTCGGTTCCAGCGCGTTCGATGATCCGAATCTCGTGTCGTCGGCCGGGCTGGTCCCGGTCATGGGCCTGGCCGCAGATACCGGGCTCGGCGACCTGATCGACGAGCACGTGAAGGTGCCGGAGTATTGTCTCGGCCCTGGTCGCCGGGGTGTCCGCCGGCGCGGACTGCATCGACGACATGGGCATCCTGCGCCACGGCGCAACGGCGCAAACTGTTCAAAGGCACCTACACGCCCTCGACGCTGGGCTCGTTCCTGCGCAGGGTTCACCTTCGGACACGTCCGCCAGCTCGAGGCGCCCGCGGCCCGCTGGCTGATCAATCTCACAGGGCCACCCCGCTGGCCGCCGGGATCGATGATCTGGCTCTGGTCGATATCGACGACACGATCAAGGAGGTCTACGGCTATGAGAAACAGGGTTCCGGCTACGGCTACTCCGGCGTCCGCGGGATCAACGCCCTGATCGGCACCGTCACCACCAAAAAAGACGGCCCCGTTCATCGCCGCCGCGAGACTGCGCAAGGGCGCGGCAAACTCCGCCCGCGGTGCCGGTAAGTTCACCTCCGACCTGCTGGCCACCGTGGCCCGGCTGCGCTCCGCCGGTGCGACGGGCATGGTCCTGATGCGCTCCGATTCGGCGTTCTACGCCCATGCGGTGGCCGCTGCCGCCGCCCGGACCGGGCCGGGCCGGGGCGAAGATCCCCGGGACCGCGTGGGAGAAGATCGAATACTCCAACGCCATCTTCGACGAAGACAGCGGTAAATGGATCTCCGACGGCGAAGTCGCCGCAATCGGTTCACCGCGTTCACCTCGAAGAAGAAGGCCGAGCAGATCACCGGCCGCCCTCGTCGTCCGGCGGATCCCGGAACTGAACGCCAAGGCCGCCACCGGGCAGGACACCCCTGTTCGAGGCGCACCGGTTCCACGCGTTCTTCACCACCGTCGACCCATCCGTGCTGGACACGGTGGCCGCGGACAAGACCCACCGCGCGCACGCCGTAATTGAACAGGTCCACGCCGATCTGAAGAATTCCGCTTTGGGTTCGATGCCCTCGGGGAAATTCAACGCGAACGCCGCCTGGCTCGTCGCCGCGGTCATGGCGTTCAACCTCACCCGCGCCGCGGGGACCCTCGCCGGCGGGCGCTTCAGCAAAGCCGAAACCGCGACCATCCGGGACAAGCTCATCAACGTGCCCGCCCGCGTGGCGTCCTCGGCCCGGCGCGTGAGGCTCCACCTGCCCGAAGCCTGGCCCTGGCAAACACCATGGCAGCGACTTTTCGACCACGTCTACCCGCCGTCCCAAACCGCCTGAAACCCGTCAACCCAGCCGACACGGCGCAACCAGGACCAGCAGTGGAACTCCGAAGGGCAGAAAGGCCCGGCACCCAGCCCTGCCCTGCCCGCGTACAGCAAAACCCGCCGAAACCGTTCAGGCTACCCGCCCCTGCGGGCCGGTGGATTCAGGCTAAGCTGTAGTCTCAGCCGGTGGGTCACCGGGCTCGATAAAAGTGCCGTTAATGCCGAACCAACGTCAGGCATGAGCGTTGGCTTGAACCTTCCATCGACCGCTACTACTCGGTAGCGTTTACCATGGCTGACCTCAGCGCGAAAGGCCGCGTCTGCGCAGCCGCAGACCAGATCAGTGCCAAGCAGAGCCCCACCGCCTCCACGGTGCGCGAGCTGGCCGGTAAGTAAGCTCCCGTTCACGTGCCTATCTGGCAGGCCCGGCGCGGCGACCTGCTGGTCTGGGGCTCGGCCCCGGGCCTCTATCACGTGGCCATCTACCTGGGCAACGGCCAGGTAGTGCAGGCGCTGAACCCGGACGAGGGCATCGGCTTGACCCAGTTGAGCCGGATGGCCGGGATGCAGCTCCACCCTTACGCTGCCCGCTACTGACCGGCCCTAGGCACCCGGCCCACGGGTCCACGGGTCCACGGGTTCAGGCTCAGGACAGAACGTCCTTGGTGACGAACCGGCCATAGGCGAGCGCCCCGAACACGGCGATGTAGCCCGCCTGCAGCAGCGCGTTGCTGGTAAAAGAGTCCCACAGCACCGGTTGGCGCAGGACGTCCGCGAAGCCGAACCAGTAATGCGTAAACAGCCAAGGGTGCAGCCATTCCAACTGCGGCAATTGGTCCAGGACCTGCGAGACCACTGACAGCACCACAGTGGCGGCCATGGCGCCCACCGGGACCACCGTCAAGGTGGACAGGAACAGGCCGATCGCCGAGAGTCCTGCCAGGGACACCGCAAGGTAGGCAGCAATCAGGACCAGCCGCAGCGCGGCCTCATGGGGCTGGACGACGTCGCCGGACAGGAGCGTCACCGGCCCAACAGGGAACAGCGAAGCTCCGATCGCTGCCCCGGCCAGCGCAACGGTGACGGGAGCGGCCAGGCAGAACGCCAGCGCTCCCGCGTACTTCACCAGCAGCAGGCGCACGCGCCCGGCGGGCGCCACCAACAGGTACCGCAGCGTGCCCAGGCTGGCCTCGCCGGCGATGGTATCGCCCGCCACGACGCCAATGGTCAAGGGCAGGAACAGCGGCACCGAGACCAGCATCGCCGCGACCGCGACAAAAAGCCCGTTCTGGCTGATCCGGTCCAAGAAGGCAGGTCCCCTTCCGGGAGGAACGGATGACGAGAGCCGGACGGCGACGGCGATCAGCACCGGTATCGCGGCAAGCGCCAGCAGCATGGCCGCGGTCCGGCGACGCCGGAACAGCGTCTTCAGCTCAGACGCCAGCAGGGACAGGCTCGACGGCGCACCTGGAGCGCTCCTGAGCCCAGAACCACTGCTGGTTTCGGAACCAGTACTGGCATCAGGAACGCTGCTGGCTGAAGGGAAACTACCGGCGTCGGAAGCACTATTGGGCAATGTCGAACCCCTCCCCCGTCAGCGCCACAAAGCGCTCCTCCAGGCTTTCCCGCTCAACGGAAAAGCCCCGCACGCGCACCCCGGCCGCCACGAGCTCCGCCACAATGTCCTCCGGGGCCGCCAGCCGGGACGCAGCCGCGGCGGCGGTCAGCACGTCCCCGTCCGGTTCAGGTGTTCCGGCCTCAAGGCTTCTCTCCGGGGACATGCCCAACCGCAGCAGGACCTCACTGGCCGTCCCGGCGTCGGGCGTTAACAGGCGGATCCGGGTCTCACCGGCCTGGCGGAGCTCCGTCAGCGGGCCCTGGGCCACCAGCCGCCCGGCGCTCATGATGGCCGCGTGCGTGCAGATCTGTTCCACTTCTGCCAGGAGGTGGCTGGAGACGAAGACGGTGGCGCCGTCGGCGGCCAGCGACCGGACCAGGCTCCGCACTTCCCGCGTTCCCTGCGGGTCCAGCCCGTTGGTGGGCTCATCGAGCACCAGCAGTTCCCGCGGCGACAGCAGCGCGTTGGCGATCCCCAGCCGCTGCTTCATACCCAGGGAGTAGGCGTGGACCCGCTTGCCGGCGGCGTGCGAGAGGCCCACCCGCTCAAGCGCGGCAGCAACGCGGGCGGTCCGGGTTGCGGGCGCCGCATGCCGGCTGGCAGCATCCAGGCGGTGCAGGTTGGCGGTGCCGGAAAGGAACGGATAAAACGCCGGCCCCTCCACCAGCGCACCGACGCGCGGCAGGACGTCGTGCAGGCGCTGCGGCATCTGCAGGCCCAGGACGCTGACGGTTCCGGCCGACGCCGCGGCAAGGCCCAACAGCATCCTGATGGTGGTGGTTTTGCCGGAACCGTTGGGGCCCAGGAACCCGAACACGGCGCCGTGGGGAACGGCGAGGTCCACGTTGTCGACCGCCAGTTGGTGGCCGAAACGCTTGGTCAGGCCTTGGGTCTCGATGGTCAGCCCGGCCGTCCCATTGCCTGCGGAAGTAGTCCTAGCTGCGGCTATCCCGGGGCCCGCTGTCCCCCCGGCCGCAGTCACGCCGCGCCGGCGGCGGCCTGCAGCCGCTCCGCCGGGACCATCCCCACAAAGATCCTGCCGTCGTCCGTCAGGAGGACGTTGACCAGTGCCGTGGACAGGAGCCGTCCGCCAGGAACGACGACGGCGGCCTGGGACAGGAGCGGATCGTTCAGCAAGGATTCAGTCCAGGCAGCCCCTTGCCCGCCGGGTGCCGCGGGGAACCCGATCACGGTTTCCCAGCCCTTGCCGGTCACTGTTGGCCGGGGTGCGTCACGGTGCCGCACGCTGTCGTCGCTGCCGGGAACCTTGTCCGGGACGGGGAGCTGTTCCGGCACGGCGGTGGGCTGGTCCAGCGGAACCGCGTCCGGAGGAACCTGGTCCGGCGCAGTGGGCTGGTCCGGCGCAGTGGGCTGGTCCGGCGCGGTGGGCTGGTCCGGCGCGGTGGGCTGGTCCGGGCCGCTGTCCGGAACCACGCCGGGCGGAATCCCACCGGGACTGGGCGGGAGGGCTGGCCGGCCGGGCATATACGGGACCGGCGGCACTGGCAGCTCTTTGACCGTCGCGCCCGGCGGGGCAACAAACGTAAACACGGAGTCGTCCGGGGCCGCCAGGGACAGGCTGGTGAAGCCGGCCTCAAAAGCCGGTTCCGCCTGGCCGCGTGCCATCACAGTTACGCGCAGCGGCATTCCTGTCTCGCCGTCGACGGCGATGGCAACTTTCTCAAGCAGTGTTCCCTGCGTCCTTGGCGCCAGTGCCAGGCTGTAGGCGGACCGGCCGGCGACTTCGACGTCCGGACCCACCGTCACCTCGGTGGAACTGTCCACGACGGCGAGGAACTTCCGGGCCAGATCCTCGGGCGTCGGCATTACGGGCGGGCCGGGCACGAACTCGCCGGGCAGGATGGGCAAGGGCAGGTCGGGCTTCGGAAGGTCCGGACCCGGCAGGTCGCCGGGCGGTGCGGGAGGTCCAGGCAGGGCGGGAACTCCGGGCGCAGGCAGCGGCAGGTCGCTGGCGAACGCCGGCAGGGCCAGGTGGGCGGCGCTGTTGTCCTTGGAGTTGTAGAACCACACGTCGTTGTCGCGCCGGATGACGTCGCGTTCAGCGAGCCGGTCCATCACTTGGACCCGCATCTTGGTTGGCCCGTCCATAAAGATCCGGGCGGTGTGTTCGCCGGTCAGGAACTCCAGGACCGACGCGGCCCCGCCGGCCGACACCGGTCCGGAGCTCGGACCGGCGGCCGGCAGTTCGGGCAGGCCCAGCTCGGCGGACTGCTGGACTGTTCCGGAGAATGACCTGGTGTTGTGCTGGCCCAGGAGGGTCAGGACCTCAGCCGGAGTCTTTTGTGGCAGCGGATCGCCGGCCCGCGCCGGAATGGATCCCACCAGCACACCGGCGGCGATCACTGCAGGTACAGCTGCGGCAGGCACCCAGCGCAGCCATGCGCGGTTCATGCCAGCCCCGCTTCATCCTTGGAGCCCATACTTCAGGTTACGCCTGGGGACCACCACCGCACACGTCCCCTTCTGGAAGTCATGCCGAAGGGCACTCCGGCTACGACGGCACCACGGTTCCGGCGCCGCCGTCGACCGTTATTTCCTGCCCGGTGAAGAGCCGGAGCGTGGCGTCCGGGACGCCCACCACCGCCGGGATGCCGTACTCCCGCGCCACCACGGCCCCGTGCGAATTTGGTCCGCCCATCTCCATCACCAGTCCGCCCGCGGTGAGGAACAACGGCGTCCAGCCGGGGTCCGTGGACGGCGCCACCAGGATTTCTCCCGGTTCCAGATGCGCACCCACCGGGTCGAGGATCACGCGGGCGGCCGCTGTGACAACACCGGCCGACGCCGGGCTCCCGCTCAGTGCCCCCGGCACCTTGGATGCCGTCACAGCGTCGCCGGATGGAATGGCTTCCGGCTCCGTGCCGTCCGACAGCAGGACCCGGGGTATGTGGCGCCGTTCAAGTTCCACGGCGTAGTCCGCGCGCCGCTGCGCCACCAGGTCCCGGAGGTCAGCCGCTCCCGAATCGAGGCCGGTCCGGGCTTCATCCAGGTCCAGGAAGAAGACGTCATCCGCGTCGGCTACCACCCCTGCCGCAGCCAGCGCCGCGCCGGCCAAGGCCAGTTGCTTCCGAACTTCGGCGAGGCCCACCACCAGCTGGTACTTGGGCAGCTCGCGCAGTCCGGCGAAAAACCTAACCCGACGCAGTGCCGCCCGGACCACCGTCCCGCGCAGCCGGCCGCGGCTCCGCGCCTCCGCGACGAGGCGGTCAACGCAGGCGTCCGCTTCCTCAGCAGCGTTGCTGAACTGGACATCCGGCGCCAGCCCTGAATCCTCGAGCCGGAGATAGTTGGCCAGGACACCCAGGATGTGGGTGGGGTCATCAGACCAGCGCGGCATCCCGACATCGATCTCGGCCACCGCCCGGTGACCGTACTGGCCCATAAACCGCGCCAGCCCGGACTGCAGCACCGCGGGCAGCCGGCCCGCGCGGAAGTCTTCGGCCAGATCGGCGGGTTTTCGGTCCGTCACGGCGGCGCGGGAACCGCCGTCGTTCTTAATCACCTGGGCGAGGCGCCACAGCTCCAGGTCCATTTCCGTGGTGACGTTGTTGGGCAGCCCGCGGAGCACAACCTGCAGGTCATCCCACCGGCCGCCGCCCAGCAGTTTTCCGGCGAGCGCGAGGGCA
Source organism: Pseudarthrobacter sp. MDT3-1 (assembly GCF_054510755.1). Classification (NCBI taxonomy): domain Bacteria; kingdom Bacillati; phylum Actinomycetota; class Actinomycetes; order Micrococcales; family Micrococcaceae; genus Pseudarthrobacter; species Pseudarthrobacter sp. MDT3-1. The sequence goes on from NZ_JBTNDX010000035.1 coordinate 6,754, forward strand.
GCGAACCCGAGAGCCGGAAGCGGCAGGATGGACGGCACTACCGAGAAGATGCGCGTGCCGAGTACGTGTTCGGCGTGGTCCAGGCGCTGCAGCGGGGTGAGGCCGGCGGGCGGTTCGAGGGAGTCGGCGAACTCGCGCGCCCGCCGGTTGGTCCTGCGGAGGGCCGCGTCCGGGCGGAAAACGGCCCGGAGCAGCGTCTCCGGCACCCTGGCATGCACCGCCGCCGGGACCACGTGCCGCAGCAAGCCCAGCGGCGTCCTGCGAGTCACGGAAAACCGTGGGTCCTCGAAAACCCTGCGCAGCACCGTGGCCGAGCGAGCTTCCATCACGTCAAAGACGCGGGGAACGATCCGTCGGCCGGTGGTGCTGCGGGCTACGGCGGTCAGATCAAAGTAGATCCGTTGGGCCGCCACTGCGTAAGGGGACGGACCCCTGCGCGGCTCGGGCACATCGAACTGCGCCGCGCGGGCCACCGAGGAGGCAATAAGCCGGAAGGCTGCCAGACCCATGGGCGTGATGGGGCGGGTCAGGCCCTGCGCCAGGCTGAAGCAAAGGTAAACGCGCGTGCCCTCCCCGCCGGCGGCCCGCTGCGGGACGGGGAACAGCGTGGTGATGGGCCGCGACTGGGTCAGCCAGAAATGACCATCGCCGGCAATGGCCCATTCAATGTCCTGCGGCGAGCCAAAGTGGCCCTCCACCCGGTGGCCTAAGGCTGCAAGTTCGGCGGCCTGCTTGTCCGTCAGGCACGCCGCCGCCCCGCCGTTGCTGATAGCCAGGGTCCGTGTGCCGCCGCCGGGGATGGGCCGGACCGCGATGCGTTTGTCCCCAAGCCGGCGTTCCAGGACCCGCCCGGTGAGCGGGTCAACGACGAAATGGTCCGGGTTCACGGCCCCGGACACCACCGCTTCCCCCAAGCCCGGGCTGGCATCGATCACGGCCTGCCTCCGGCGGCCCGTCAGCGGGTTCGCGGTGAAAAGCACACCGGCGGCGGTGGCGTCCACCATCCGCTGGACCACCACGGCCAGCGCCACCGCGGCCGGGTCTATCCCCCTGCTTGCCCGGTAGCTGACCGCCCGGTCCGTCCAGAGCGAGGCCCAACAGTTGCGCACGGCTTCCACGACGGCGGCAGCGCCCACCACGTTCAGATAAGTGTCCTGCTGGCCGGCGAAACTCGCCGACGGAAGGTCCTCCGCAGTGGCTGAGGACCGGACGGCCACCGGAACGTTGTCCCCCAGGGCTGCATAGGCCTGTTCGACGGCGGCGGCCACCTCGGTGGGGACCGGGGCGTTTTGGATAATACCCCGGGCCCGGGACGCCAGCACAGCCAGGGCGGGGAGGTCGCCGTCGGGCGTTGCCTGAAGAGCAGTGTGGACGGCGGCGAGCAGGCCGTCCGTTCGATGCGCGTGGCCCGCGGCCGCCTCGCGGTAGGCCTCCGTGGTGAGGCAGAATCCGTCAGGCACGGGCAGCCCGGCGGCGAGCAGCTCCCCCAGGTTGGCCGCTTTGCCACCCACCAGGGGAATCATTGCTGCGGTGACCGCCTCCAATCCGAGGATGGGAGACGAACTGCCGGTGTCAGGCATTTTCATGCCTCCTGCTGCGAAGGTGATGGGTCAGGCTGCGCCGGGGATCGGTCCGAACTGCGCCCGGTCCGCCAGCCGCGGATCGTCGCGGTCCGGAACCACCAGGACCGGGCTCTTGGCGTGGTGGAGCACACCGCCGGACGTGGAGCCCAGGAGCATGCCGGTGAACCCGCCACGGCCCCGGGTGCCCACAACCACCAGTTCTACGTGCCGGCTGGCCTCAACGAGAACATCCACGGCCGAACCGTCCAGCAGTTCCGACTCCACGGAAAGGTTGGGGTAGTGGCTTTTTAGCCAGGCCATCCCGGCGTTAAGTTGGACCCGGATGTCATCGAAGAGGGCTTTGCGGTCCATGGGGGCCGGAACCCAGGCCAGGGAGCCGCTGAACTGCGGCACCGCACAGATCACGCGCAGGGTTGCCCCGAGCCGTTCAGCCTGGTCCGCAGCCTCCAGCACGGCGATGCGTGCCTGTTCGGACCCGTCCACGCCCACCACCACAACGTTCTCGACCTGCTTGTGTCCTGGCTTGGCCTGCTCGGCCCTGATGCGCTTGTCTTCGGTGGTTTCGCCCAGCCGGTCCGAACACACCAGCGGCACCGTGACCGTGGGGCACTTGGCGTGAGCCGGCAGGGCGCTGCTCACCGAGCCCAGCAGGCGTCCCACAAATCCGCCACGGCCGCGGGTGCCGAACACCAGCAGATCGGCTGTCTCGGACATTTCCAGGAGCACACCCGAGGCGTCGCCGTTCTCCACGGAGCCGTCAACTTCGATGTTGTAGCCGGAAACCTTGTCCAGCGCCTGTTTGACGATCGCTTCAGCGCCCTCGCGGATCACGGAATCATCCACGGTGGCGTACCCGCCGTCCAGCCCGGACGCCGCAAAGATCGGCACTGAATACGCGGTGACAATATGCAACGGCCGACGGCGGCGCTCGGCTTCCCGGGCAGCCCACACCAAAGCGCACTGGCCGTGGTCGGATCCATCCACCCCCACAACAATTCCCACCGGAGCAGCCGAATTTCCGGCCCGGTCCTGTTCCGGATCCGGATGCATCTCTTGTGCGCCCATCGGGCCGCCTCCTCGCGATACTGCCTTATGTTGCGGCTATTCTGCCAGAAGCGGCGCCCTCCGCCCGCACCGGCCGCGATGTGGGCCCCGACGGGCTGGAGAACCCTGCTTCCGCTTCTCACTATTCTCGGTCCGCAGACACTTAGCAAGCGGCTGCGGACCGCTGGATGGCGGGTTATTCACAGCCCATGGCAAACGGAGTGGCAACCGTATTCAACGATAAGAAGAATGTTTGTGTTTGGGCTATCCACGGCCCTGAATGTTCTGTAGTCTTCGAGGCACTGCCGGTCCGCCGACGCCCAATTCAGGTGCGTCCCGGGCCGGTGCTGCGGCCGAACTTTGGGGGTAACGGAACGCATGCGGGGCAACGCTGCCTGCATCCGAAAGCCTTTGAAGGAGGAAAACTGTAGTGTCAAGCATGCCTCTGAATGGCGGGACCGAACGGACCACCACGGTGATCATCGGCACGGGGCTCTCAGGCCTGGCTGTCGGCGCAGAATTGCGCCGCCGCGGTGTGGACGCGATTGTGGTGGACGGGCTCGACATCCTCGGCGCCGGACAACCGGCCAACACCGCTTCACTGCAACGCTGCGACGCAGCCGACTCCGACTCCCTCCGGGAGCGCAACGAGATCCTCCGCCACCTGCGCAACTACGCCGCCAGCCACCACATGGATGTCCGCAACACCACCCGGGCGGTTCAGCTGACCATGGTGGGCGGCGCACCAGGCGGAAATACTGCGGGAACAGCCGCGGGCTCCCCGTCCGGCAAGTGGGAAGTCCATACGCCCAACGGAATCCTGCTGGCTGACAACATTGTGCTGACCCGGTGCGCGCACAGCCAGCTGCGGCGCATGCTCAGCGACTTCGGCATCACGGTTGGCCGCAACCTGGTGGCAGCCATGCGGCAGATCGGCATCTACCTCGTGGGAGTGGGCGAGCTCATCACGCCCTCACCAAAGGAAGTCCTGCGTCAGGCGAAGACCGTGGGCCAGGCCATTTCAGCAACGGTCCAGGCCACGGTCCACCCGGAAAGCGCCGCCGCCGTCTAAGCCTGTTCGGTTTCGTCGTCGCTGCCTGCGTCGAGGCGGCGCTTCGCGAGGATACCGATGGCCACCAGCAGCCCGACGGCCACTGCGGCAAAGAGCACCAGGCTCCAGGGGAACGGTTCGGACGCGTCCTCGGCCGGGGCCGGAGCTGCCACGGTTCCCGGCTGCGCGGTTCCCATCGTGGGAACAGCGGCCGACGGCGCGGCTCCCGCCGACGATGTTCCCGAGGGCGCGGCTCCCGCCGCCGCGGCGGTCGCCGTGAAGCCGAATGTCCCCTCAATCGGGTGGGAATCCGAGCTGACCACCCGCCAGGCCACCGTGTACGCCCCCGCCGGAGCGCCGGCCTTGAGCTTTTGGGTGGCAGTGCTGTCCACGATCTCAACAGCGCCGTCCGCCCACTCAGCCCCGGCGGAATCCTTGACGGAGAACTGTGCGCCGATGCCCAGCGGGTTCTTGTTGAAGGTGACGGAGACGTGTTCCGGCGTTGTGGCCACCGTGGCGCCCTGTGCGGGGCTGCTTGACTCGGCCGCATCATGTGCCGTCGCCGGGGCGGAAAACCCCAGCAGCGCGGCGGCAAGAACGAAGGTCCCGAGCACAACGCTCAGCAACTGGCGGCGGATGGATCGCATGGGTGTACTGCTCCCTAGGGTTGGCGTCCTTCAAGCCTAGGCGAACTTCCCTTGGCAGCGGCAGCACACGCTTCCCGGGTACGTTTCCCGGGCACTCTTCCCGGGCACCGGCATTCAGCCGGCGACGTAAGCCGCGAGGTGCTTGCCGGTGAGCGTGGGCTTGGCGGCCACAAGCTCTGCAGGCGTGCCCTCGAAAACGACCTTGCCGCCGTCGTGCCCTGCGCCGGGACCGAGGTCGATGATCCAGTCGGCGTGCGCCATGACCGCCTGGTGGTGCTCGATGACGATGACCGATTTGCCGGACTCGACAAGCCGGTCAAGGAGGCCCAGCAGGTTCTCGACGTCGGCGAGGTGGAGGCCGGTGGTCGGCTCATCGAGGACGTAGACGTCGCCCTTCTCTGCCATCTGCGTGGCCAGCTTGACGCGCTGCCGCTCGCCGCCGGACAGGGTGGTGAGCGGCTGGCCGAGCGTCAGGTAACCAAGCCCGACGTCGACGAGCCGGTCCAGGATCTTGTGGGCGGCGGGCGTGCGGGCCTCCCCTTCGCTGAAGAACACTTCGGCCTCTGTCATGGACATGGCCAGCACTTCGGAGATGTTGCGGCCGCCCAGCGTGTATTCCAGCACTGACGCCTGGAACCGCCGGCCCTCGCAGTCCTCGCACGTGGACTCGACGGTGGCCATCACGCCGAGCTCGGTGAAGATGACGCCCGCGCCGTTGCAGGTGGGGCAGGCACCTTCGGAGTTGGAGCTGAACAGCGCCGGCTTCACGCCGTTGGCCTTCGCGAACGCCTTGCGGATCGGCTCGAGCAGGCCCGTGTAGGTGGCGGGGTTGCTGCGGCGGGAGCCCTTGATGGCGCCCTGGTCGATCATCACAACGCCGTCACGTCCTGCAACGGAACCGTGGATCAGCGAGCTTTTGCCGGAACCGGCCACACCCGTTACCACGCAGAGCACGCCGAGCGGAACGTCCACGTCCACGTCCTGGAGGTTGTGCGTGGAGGCGCCACGCACCTCGAGGACCCCGGACGGTTTGCGGACTGATTCCCTGACCTTGGCCCGGTCATCGAGATGGCGGCCGGTGATGGTGTCGCTCCCCCGCAGCCCCTCCACGCTGCCCTCGAAGCAAACGTTGCCACCCGCGGTGCCGGCGCCGGGACCGAGATCGACCACGTGGTCGGCGATGGCGATGGTCTCGGGCTTGTGCTCGACGACGAGCACGGTGTTGCCCTTGTCCCGCAGCTGAAGCAGCAACTGGTTCATCCGCTCGATGTCGTGCGGGTGCAGGCCGATGGTGGGTTCGTCGAAGACGTAGGTGACGTCCGTGAGGGACGACCCCAGGTGCCGGATCATCTTGGTGCGCTGGGCCTCTCCTCCGGAGAGGGTGCCGGCCGGGCGGTCGAGGGAGAGGTAACCCAGCCCGATCTCGGCGAACGAGTCAAGGAGGTGCCGCAGGCCTTTGAGGAGCGGCGCAACCGACGGCTCGTCGAATTCGCGGACCCACTCGGCCAGGTCGCTGATCTGCATCTCGCAGAGGTCGGCGATGTTCTTGCCCTGGATCCTTGAGGACCTGGCCTCGGGGCTGAGCCGCGTGCCCTCGCACTCGGGGCAGGCCTGGAAAGTGATGGCGCTCTCCACGAAGCGCCGCACGTGCGGCTGCATCGCCTCGACGTCCTTGGACAGCATGGACTTCTGGATCTTCGGGATGATGCCCTCGAACGTGAGGTTGATGCCCTCAACCTTGATCTTGGTGGGCTCGGAGTACAGCATCGTCTCAAGCTGCTTCTTCGTGAACGTGGCAATCGGTTTGTCCATCGGGAGTCCCATGCCCTCGAACAGCCGGCCGTACCAGCCGTCCATGCTGTAGCCGGGGACGGTCAGTGCACCGTCGCCGAGCGACTTGCTGTCGTCGTACAAGGCCGTGAGGTCGAAGTCGGAGACCGAGCCCATGCCCTCGCACCGCGCACACATGCCGCCCAGATAGACAACGTTCTGCACCACGGCCTTCTCCACCCGGCCTCCGGCCTTCTCGGTGCTCATCACACCGCTGGCCTTCCGCGTCGGGACGTTGAAGGAGAATGCCGTGGGCGGCCCGACGTACGGCGTGCCCAGCCGACTGAAGAGAATCCGGAGCATGGCGTTGGCGTCCGTGGCAGTGCCCACCGTGGAGCGGGGGTTCGCGCCCATCCGCTCCTGGTCAACGATGATCGCCGTGGTCAGCCCGTCGAGGTGGTCCACGTCGGGCCGCGCCAAGTTAGGCATGAACCCCTGCACAAAGGCGCTGTAGGTCTCGTTGATCATGCGCTGGGACTCCGCGGCGATCGTCGCGAACACCAGTGAGCTCTTGCCCGATCCGGACACCCCGGTGAACACCGTCAGGCGCCGCTTGGGGATCTCGATGCTGATGTCCTTGAGATTGTTCTCCCGGGCGCCCTGCACACTGATCAGATCGTGGCTGTCGGCAATGTGGTCCGCGGGGAGCTGCTGGACTGTCGATGTGTCAGTAGTCATGGCGTCTCCAACATTGCTCGGCATTGTGAGGTTCCTGACAGACATTCTAGGCACGCACACTAGGCGCGGTCCCCGCCCTCTAGGATCGAGTAACCCCAACAACACATCCCGGAGGACTAATGCTTAAGCAGGGCTCTGCCTTGGACCGGTACTTCAAGATATCCGAGCGGGGGTCCAACCTCTCCCGCGAGATCCGCGGCGGCTTTGCCACGTTCTTCGCCATGAGCTACATCGTGGTGCTTAACCCCCTGATCCTCTCCGGCCCGGATTCCAGCGGCAACACACTTGGTTTTGCCGCCGTGGCTGCTGTGACGGCGTTTGTGGCGGGCATCCTCACCATCCTGATGGGCGCCTGGGGCAGGCACCCCTTCGCGCTGGCCGCGGGGCTGGGCGTGAACGCCTTTGTGGCCGTCACCGTGGCCACTAACCCGGGCCTGACGTGGCCGGACATGATGGGCCTGGTGGTCCTGTCCGGCGTGACCATGATGATCCTGGTCCTCACCGGCTTCCGGACCGCCGTCTTCAAGGCCGTCCCGGACGGGCTCAAGACCGCCATTGTGGTGGGCATCGGACTGTTCATCGCCCTGATCGGGCTGGTGAACGCCGGCTTTGTCCGCCGCATCCCCGACGCTGCCGGTACCACTGTTCCGGTGGGCCTAGGCTTCGACGGCAAGCTGCTGGGCTGGCCCACGGCCGTCTTTGTGTTCGGCCTGATCCTCACCATCGCCCTGGTGGTCCGCAAGGTCAAGGGCGCCATCCTGATCGGCATCATCGCCTCCACCATCATTTCCGTGATCCTGGAAATGACCCTCCACATCGGCCCCAGCTTTGACGGCACTACCGCCAACCCGCAGGGCTGGTCCCTCGTGGCACCGTCCTTTACGGGGTGGAGCGCCCCGGACCTGTCGCTGATCGGCAAGGCCAACCCGTTCGGCGCTTTTGAACACCTGGGCTTCGTGGCCGCCACCCTGCTGGCATTCGTGATCCTGCTCAGCATCTTCTTCGATGCCATGGGCACCATGGTGGGCCTGGCCAACGAGGCCGGCACGGTGGACAAGGACGGCAACATCCCGGACGTGGACCGTGTGCTCCAGGTGGACGCGCTCGGCGCGATCGTGGGTGGCGGCGCCTCCGTCTCCTCGAACCAGATCTATGTTGAGGCCGGCGCCGGGATCGGCGAGGGTGCTCGGACGGGCGTGGCGTCCATCGTCACCGGCCTGCTGTTCCTGGTGGCTATGTTCTTCACCCCGCTGATCAACCTCGTTCCGTTCGAGGCGGTGGCCCCGGCCCTGGTGGTGGTGGGCTTCATGATGGTCTCCCAGGTGGGCAAGATCGACTGGCAGGACTGGGGAATCGCCATCCCGGCTTTCCTGACCATGACCCTGATGCCGTTCACGTACTCCATCGCCAACGGTCTCGGCGCAGGCTTCATCGCCTATGTCCTGATCCGGTCGTTCCAGGGCCGCATCAAGGACGTCCACCCGCTGATGTGGGCGGTGGCCGGCGCGTTCCTGCTGTTCTTCGCCGTCGGTCCCATCGAGGCCGCACTGGGCATGCCCTAGCCCTTCAGCACATACCGCCGCTCGGGCCTGCCCACGCCGTACTTAAGCCGGACCTCCAGCACGCCTTCGTCGTGGAGGTACTCCAGATACCGGCGCGCACTGACCCTGGACGTGCCCAACTGGACCGCCACTTCGGCGGCGGAGAGGTCGCCGTCGGCCTCCTTCAGGGCAGCTTCCACGAGCTTCAGCGTTTCGATGCTGCAGCCCTTCGGCAGCGGCCGATCGGTCCGGTCCAGCCCGAACACCCGGTTCACGTCCGACTGCTCCGCCACATCCTTGGCCGAGTCGAGGCCCTGGTAGGCGCTGCGGTAGTGCTCCAGCCGTTCCTGCAGGTCAGTCTGCGAGAAGGGCTTGATGAGGTAGTGCACAATCCCGCCGCGGAGGGCCTTGCGCACCGTGTCCACTTCACGGGCGGCGCTGATCACCAGGACATCCAGTTCCGGGGCCACTTCGCGCAGTTTGTGCATCAGGTCCAGGCCGTTGATGTCCGGCAGGTGGATATCGAGCAGCACCAGGTCCGGTTGCAGCCGCCCCGTTTCGATGACCGCCTGGGCGCCGGTATGGGCCACCCCGACGACGGCGAACCCGGGAGTGCGCTGAATGAACCCTGCGTGGACCTTGGCCACCATAAAGTCGTCATCGACGATCAGGACTTTGATCATTGCTGCATTCTCCGTGTTCGTTCCAGCCGGGCGGTGAAGACCGCCCCGTTGTTGTTGGTTACCGTGAGGTCGCCGCCGCTGCGCCGGCAGACCACCCGGGACAGCGCCAGGCCGAAGCCCCTGCTGCCGCCGGGGCCCGGGTCCTTGGTGGTGAAACCCTGCTGGAAGATCTCCCCCGGATCCCCGGCGACGCCGGGGCCGGAATCGCGGACGGTGACCGTCACGCCGTCGGCTGTGTCCTCCACGAGCACCCTGACCTCTGCCTCCGGAAGCCCGGTGACGGCGTCGAACGCGTTGTCCACCAGGTTCCCGACGACCGTGGTCAGGTCGCGGGACAGCTCATCATCAACGCGCTTCAGCCCGGATTCCGGGTCTAGCTGCAAGCTAACCCCGCGTTCGGTGGCGAGGCTCGACTTGGCGATCAGGAGCGCGGCGAGCGCCGGGTCCTGGATGCGGCTGGTGACCTCGTCGTTGAGCCGGGTCCTGTCCAGCGTGGCACCGTTGACGAACTGGACCACGGAATCGTATTCCCCGATCTGGATGAGGCCGGAAATCACGTGCAGCTGGTTGGCGAATTCGTGGGCCTGCGCGCGCAACGTGTCAGTGGCCGTCCGGGTGGCGCCCAGTTCACGTTCCAAGGAAGACATCTCAGTTCGGTCGCGCAAGGTGGTGACCGCGCCAATATCCCGGCCCCGGGACTGGATCGGCACACGGTTAAGCACCACAAGCCGCTCCCCCACCAGCACCAGCCGGTCCGGGTCCACCTGCTCCTGGGTGAGAACGTCCTTCAGCGCCGGGTCCACCGCGAGCGCCGCCAGGTCCTTGCCCACACAGTCAGCGGGCAGCCCGAGCAGTTCGCGGGCGCTGTCATTAGCCACAGTTACGCGTTGGTACGGATCGAGGGCAACCACGCCTTCCTTTAACCCACGAAGCATGGCCTCCCGGTTTTCCACCAGCCCGGTGATTTCGCTGGGCTCCATGCCGAGCGTCTGCCGCTTGACCCGGCGGGCCAGCAGCAGCGAGCCGGCTACTCCCAGCACGCTGGCGATACCCAGGTAGGTCAGCAGGTTGGGGGCAGCGTCGCCGAGCCTCTCCAAAACGGACGGATAGTGCCGGCTGATGGAGGCGATCCCGATCATCGTGCCGCTGTCATCAAGGACCGGAACGTGCGCTGAGAGCGACTGCGAACCGGATCCGCCCACCGCGCCGGTCCACGAGCGGCCTTCCATGACCCGGCTGTCACCCAGTTCCAACGGTTGGCCCAACAGACTTGGATCTGAGGAGGCCACCACCGTGCGGTCAATCTTGGCAATAGCCACGTGCGAGGACCCAGAGACCGTCCGCACTGACTCGGCCACCGTGGGGAGGGCTGACCCGGCCCTGGGTTCGGCGGCCGGAAGGAGCGCCCGCACTGTAGGGTTGGCGCCCAGCGCTTCGGCGGCGGAGAGTGCCCGGCGGCCCTCAATCCGTTCAAAGGTCGCGGCCGACTGCGTCAGCGAGATCGCAGCCACGGCCACCAGCACGGCGAGGACGATCAGCAACTGCAGCACCAGGTACTGCCCAGCGAGGGACATTCCTCTACGTCGAGACACTGTGGTTCTTTCCTCTGGGCGGCGGGGGGACCCGCGGGGTCCCGGAACTATACCCCCACCGTACGCGGATCAACGGGGCCGGTGGGCTGCCGGAAACGTGAACGCAATGAACTTAACGTTCTCTGCGTACACAAGAGTGATGCCCATCACTTACCGGCCTAGCATCGGAACTACAAGTCAGCCCTGCTGATCAATTTTGATTGAAAGAGGAACACCATGCGCCAAATCCGCGCAATGCGAATCGCCGCCGTCGCCGCCGGCATCGCCCTGATGGCCACCGGCTGCGGTGCCACCGGAACCAGCTCCACCAGCACTGCCACCTCCGGCGCTGCTGCCGGCCCGGTGACGGGACTCCAGATCATGGTACCCAACACCCCGGGCGGCGGCTACGACACAACTGCCCGTGCCGCAGCGAAAGTCCTCGACGACGAGAAGGTCGCCACCAATACCGAGGTCTTTAACCTTGCCGGAGCCGGCGGAACCGTGGGCCTGGCCCGCATTGTCAACGAAAAGGGCAATGGGGACCTGACCATGCTCATGGGACTCGGGGTGGTGGGCGCCAGCTACACCAACAAGTCCGAGTCCAAACTGACAGCCACAACCCCGCTGGCTAAGCTCATTGAAGAGCCTGGTGCCATCATGGTCAGCAAGGATTCACCCTACAAGACCATCGACGATCTGGTGAAGGCCTGGAAGGCTGACCCGGGCTCTATCGCCGTAGGCGGCGGTTCCTCCCCCGGCGGCCCGGACCACCTGCTGCCCATGCAGCTCGCGGGTGCGGTTGGCATCGACGCCACCAAGGTCAACTTCGTGTCCTACGACGGCGGCGGGGACCTCCTCCCAGCCATCCTGGGCAACAAGGTGGGCTTCGCAGCTTCGGGCGCCGGCGAGTACCTCCAGCAGATCCAGTCCGGCGAGGTCCGCGTCCTGGCGACTAGCGGTGCCGAACGGCTCAAAGCCGTCGACGCTCCCACCCTAAAGGAATCTGGCATCGACCTGGTATTCACCAACTGGCGCGGCATCGTGGCCCCTCCGGGAATCTCCGAGGATGACAAAGCCAAGCTGATTGCCGCCCTCGAAAAGATGCACGGCACCGCTGCCTGGAAGGAAACCCTTGTGAAGCACAGCTGGACGGACGCCTTCATCACCGGGGACGAATTCAAAACCTTCCTGACCGAGCAGGACAAGCGGGTGGCGGACGTCCTCACGAAGCTTGGCCTGGCGTGAGTTCGTCACAAACTTTGACTTCCAGGCTCAAAGGCCGCTCCGAGCTGGGGGTTGCCCTCCTGCTCGGAGTGGCGGGCGTCCTCGTCCTGGTGGATGCATTAGCCCTGGTAACTCCGTATTCTCAATCGGATCCCGTGGGACCAAAGACGCTGCCGTACATAGTGGCCGGCCTGCTCTTCGTCTGCGCGATCATGCTGGCAGTCAACGTGCTGCGCGGCGGACAGGGCGAAGCCGAAGGCGGTGAGGATGTGGATCTCTCACACCCCGCGGACTGGAAGACCGTCCTGCCGCTGGTGGGAGCCTTTGTCGCCAACATCCTGTTGATCGACTGGGCAGGCTGGGTCATCTCCGGGACCGTGCTGTTCTGGGGCAGTGCGTGGGCCTTGGGCAGCCGGCACTACGCACGTGACGGCATCATCGCGGTACTCCTGTCCGTGCTCACCTTTTACGGTTTCTACTTGGGCCTCGGCATACCGCTGCCCGCCGGCCTCCTGGAAGGGATTCTCTGATGGATGTCTTCTCCTCCCTCATGGACGGCTTTGCCACAGCACTGACCCCCATGAATTTCCTTTACGCTGTCATCGGTGTGCTCCTGGGCACTGCCGTCGGAGTGCTCCCAGGCCTGGGCCCGGCTATGACCGTTGCTTTGCTGCTCCCGGTTACGTATGTCCTGGAACCCACCAGCGCCTTCATTATGTTCGCTGGCATCTACTACGGCGGCATGTACGGCGGATCCACTACCTCCATCCTGCTCAACACCCCGGGTGAATCGTCGTCTGTGGTGACGGCCATTGAAGGCAACAAGATGGCCAAAGCCGGCAGGGCCGCCCAAGCCCTGGCGACGGCGGCTATCGGCTCGTTTGTGGCGGGCACTATAGGCACCGCTTTGCTGGCTGTCTGCGCACCGATTGTGGTGGAGTTCGCCGTCAGCCTTGGAGCCCCAAGCTACTTTGCCATCATGGTCCTGGCGCTCCTGGCAGTAACCGCCGTCCTTGGCTCATCCCGCCTGCGGGGCTTTGCCTCTCTGGGCCTCGGCCTGGCGATCGGTCTGATTGGCATGGATTCAGTCACCGGCCAGCGCCGTCTCACCTTCGGCCAGCCCTTGCTGGCTGACGGCCTGGACATCGTGGTGGTGGCAGTGGCCATCTTCGCCGTGGGCGAGGCACTGTGGGTTGCCGCACACTTGCGGCGCAACCCGCTGCAAATCATCCCCGTAGGACGTCCGTGGATGGGCAAGGAGGACTGGAAGCGCTCCTGGAAGCCCTGGCTCCGTGGAACGGCGTACGGTTTCCCGTTTGGTGCACTTCCGGCCGGCGGGGCCGAGATCCCCACGTTCCTGTCCTATGTCACCGAGAAACGCCTCAGCAAGCACCCCGAGGAGTTCGGCAAGGGCGCCATCGAGGGGGTTGCCGGGCCGGAAGCAGCCAACAATGCGGCCGCCGCCGGCACCATGACCCCCCTGCTGGCCCTGGGCCTGCCCACCAACGCGACCGCAGCCGTGATGCTGGCAGCCTTTGCTTCATACGGCATCCAGCCGGGACCCCTGCTGTTCGCCAACGAAGGACCGCTGGTCTGGGCGCTGATCGCGAGCCTCTTCATTGGCAACTTCCTGCTCCTGGTCATCAACCTGCCCCTGGCTCCCATGTGGGCAAAAATCCTACAGTTACCGCGGCCATATCTGTATGCGGGGATCCTGTTCTTCGCCACGCTGGGCGCCTATTCGGTGAACCTGCAGGTGTTCGATCTGGTGCTCCTGCTGGCCCTCGGTGCGCTCGGATTCATGATGCGCCGCTTCGGACTCCCTGTACTGCCGCTCATCCTCGGCGTGATCCTGGGGCCGCGGATCGAAGGGCAGCTTCGCAGGACGCTGCAGCTCAGCGCGGGCGACCCCGCCGGACTCTTTGGTGAACCGATTGCCATCGGCGTTTATGTCATCATTGCGATCATCCTCATATGGCCGCTGCTGTTCAAGCTGTGGCGCCGCAACCGTCCGGCCACCAGCCTCCCGTCCCCAAACGCCACTCGCGGATCCGAACCGACAGACGTGGCCCGCGGCTCCGTCAGCCATGGCAGCCACCGGGCCGACGGAAATTCCGACGGCGACGGCTAGTAAGTCCACGCCTTCCCCTCCACCGCCGGCGGCAGAAAACCACAAAGTACAGACCAGACCGCAGACCACAAGGAGCAACCATGACGATCGTGGTGGGATACGTCCCCACACCAGAGGGCGAAGCGGCGCTGACTCAGGCCATCGCCGAAGCCCGGAAGAACAACACCACCCTGTTGGTGATCAACTCCTCCAAGGGCGATGCCCTGGTGGACAACCGGTACGCCCAGGAGCCCGAAGTGCAGAGCATCGAGGCGCGCCTGGCCACCCACGGGATCGACCACGTGATCAAGCAGCCGGTCCGTGGCCATGACGCGGCAGCGGAGGTCCTCGATGCCGCGGAGGAGCACAACGCCGACCTCATCGTGATCGGGATTCGCCGCCGCACCCCGGTGGGCAAACTGATCATGGGCAGCACCTCGCAGCGGATCCTGCTCGAGGCTGATTGTCCAGTTCTGGCCGTCAAAGCGGGCATGGCGGGCTGAGCGGGCGTTACCTTCGATCCGAAGCTTGTTCGTGAGACCACACCTTAACGGTGCGGTTCAGCGAACAAGCTTCGGATTTTCGGCGTCTGGGCGTTCGAGATAGCAGTCATCTGACATCTAGGTTCATCACCGGTATACTTGAAGCTATGACTATAGCTACATTGGAACGCCCCCTGGCCGCCGTTACGGCCGACGAGGCCTCAGATGCCCGGTCCATCGACCTGCAGTTTTCCACTGCCGACGAGATGCATGAAGGCCTGGACAACGCCGTTGCCACGCTGATCGAGCCGGCAAAAGACGCGGCCTGCGGCATCCTTGTGACGCGCCTGCGCCCGGGACGCTTCACCGTGGCCCTGGACGAGTCGGTCCCCTTTGGTGAAACGTACGAAAGCATTGCAGCCTGAGCTGATTCGGCCCTGGATCCGGGCTTCGATCGATGCTTCGATCCCGCCCGCGATCCACGCAAAGAGTCCCCGACTTCCGTTACCGGAAGTCGGGGACTCTTTGCTATTTGGTCTTGTGTTCCTAACTCCTGCGGACCTCTACACCGTCGGATTTAAGGAAAAGTTCTTTTTCTGACGGAGTGGCCGGCACGAGCCACAGCACGTTCCCGCTCTGCGATACTTCTTCCACTTCGCCCGCCGCAATGACGTGCGCGTGTTTGATGATTTCCACCCGGTCCCCGGCTTTGAGCGTTCCCCACTCCGAGATGGTGGCCGAGTGGACATTGCGCCTCGACAGGACAGCCCCACGTGCTTTCATTTGAACTACTACCCCTTTGTATACGTCCTGCGCCACAGCCTCTTTGATGTGACTTTTACTACACCTTCAGTTCTACTACACTTCCCGGCGTCGAATTGTTCGTGTTGCACCATATTTCGACATTGGACGAATTTCTCGGCAGGACCGAAGGATATTCCCGCTCAGGCAAGAATTCCGACGGCGGATTCGGCGGCTGCCCGGACTCTTCCTGAGGCAACCAGACGGTCAGCTGCCTCCAGCTCCGGTGACAGGAACCGGTCGGTTCCCGGGCCTTCGACGACGGACCGCAGCACCCCGATCACTGCAGCGCCTGCCGGGCCGGGGAGGAGCTCGCCGTCGGACAGCTGCGTCCGCATGTCGATGGCGCGGGCACTCGTCACCAGTTCGATGGCCAGGACGCGGCGAAGGTTCTCCACGGCCTTGCGGAGCTTTCGGGCCGCGTGCCAGCCCATGGACACGTGGTCCTCCTGCATGGCGGAGCTGGGAATGGAATCCACCGACGCCGGGACGGCCAGGCGCTTGTTCTCCGAGACCAGCCCGGCCTGCGTGTACTGGGCGATCATCAGGCCCGAGTCGACACCCGGATCCGCGGCCAGGAACGCCGGCAGCCCGTGCGAACGCGCCGGGTCCAGCATCCGGTCCGTCCGGCGCTCAGCGATGGAGCTGAGGTCCGCAACGGCAATGGCCAGGAAGTCCAGGACGTAGGCCACTGGTGCGCCGTGGAAGTTGCCGTTGGAGCTGACGCGCCCGTCCGGCAGGACCACCGGGTTGTCGATGGCCGCGGCGAGCTCGCGGGATGCCACCATGGCGGCGTAGTCCACCGTGTCCCGCGCGGCCCCGGCCACCTGGGGCGCGCAGCGCAGCGAGTAGGCGTCCTGGACTTTGGAATCCCCCACCCGGTGCGAGGCCACGATCGGCGAGTTCGACAACACACGCAGCATGTTGTCCGCGCTGGCGGCCTGGCCGGGGTGCGGACGCAAGGCCGCATGCAGCTCCGGCACAAAGACCTGGTCCGTACCCAGCAGCGCCTCGACACTGAGCGCGGCGGTGATGTCCGCCGTCGTCAGCAGTTGGCGAAGGTCCGCGATGGCCATCAGGAGCATGCCCAGCATTCCCTCGGTGCCGTTTACCAGCGCCAGGCCTTCCTTCTCGGCGAGGGTGACCGGTTCGATACCGTGCCCGGCGAGCAGCTCGGCGACAGGCGCCTCACCCCGCCCGCCGTACGTCACGCCGTCGGGCCCTTCCGCTTCACCCTCTCCCATCAGCACCAGGGCGCAGTGGGACAGCGGGGCGAGGTCGCCGGAGCAGCCAAGCGAGCCGAATTCGCGGACCACCGGTGTGATGCCGGCGTTGAGCACGTCCACCATGGTCTGCAGGACGACGGGGCGGACGCCGGTGCGGCCGGATGCGAGGGTTTTGGCGCGCAGGAACATAATGCCGCGGACCACCTCGCGTTCCACGGCCGGGCCCATGCCGGCGGCGTGGCTGCGGATCAGCGATTTCTGCAGCTGGGTGCGCAGCTCGCTGGGGATGTGCCGGTTGGCCAGCGCGCCGAAGCCGGTGGAAATGCCATAGGCGGGGGTCTCGCTGTGCGCGAGTTCGTCGATGTGCGCGCGGACCTTCGCCACCGTGTCCAGCGCCTCCTGGGCGATGGTCACCTGGGCGTTGTGACGGGCGACGGCGACAAGGTCCTCGGGCGTGACGCCGCTGGAGCCGAGGGTGACGGTGAGCGGTGAGTGGGTGGTGACGGTCACTTTGTGATTCCTTCTTGCATCGGGATGCGGACGCCGCGCTCTTTGGCGACGTCGAGTGCGCGGTCGTAGCCGGCGTCGGCGTGGCGGATGACGCCCATGCCGGGGTCGTTGGTGAGGAGGCGTTCGAGTTTCTGCGCGGCGAGGTCGGTGCCGTCGGCGACGGAGACCTGGCCGGCGTGGATGGAGCGGCCGATACCGACGCCGCCGCCGTGGTGGATCGAGACCCAGGTGGCGCCGGAGGCGGTGTTAAGCAGGGCGTTGAGCAGCGGCCAGTCCGCGATCGCGTCGGAGCCGTCGGCCATGGCCTCGGTCTCCCGGTACGGGGAGGCGACGGAGCCGGAGTCCAGGTGGTCGCGGCCGATCACGATGGGCGCCTTGACCTTGCCTTCCTTGACGAGCTGGTTGAACAGCAGGCCGGCCTTGGCGCGGTCGCCGTAGCCCAGCCAGCAGATCCGGGCCGGCAGGCCCTCGAACTCGACCCGTTCCTGGGCCGCATCGATCCAGCGGTGCAGGTGCTTGTTCTCGGGGAAGAGTTCCTTGATGGCCGCATCCGTGACCGCGATGTCCTCGGGGTCACCGGAGAGCGCCACCCAGCGGAACGGGCCCAGACCCTCGCAGAACAGCGGGCGGATGTAGGCCGGGACGAAGCCGGGGAATTCGAAGGCACGGGTGTAGCCGCCCTTGCGGGCCTCGTCGCGGATGGAGTTGCCGTAGTCGAAGACCTCGGCACCGGCGTCCTGGAACTCCACCATGGCCTGGACGTGCCGGGCCATCGAGGCCTGGGCCTTCTTGGTGAAGCCCTCCGGGTCGGCGGTGGCCTCGGTATGCCATTCCAGGACCGTGATGCCTTCGGGCAGGTAGGACAGCGGGTCGTGGGCGGAGGTCTGGTCCGTGACGATGTCGACCGTGAGTTCGCCCGCACGGTGGCGGCGCAGGATCTCGGGGAAGACCTCGGCGGCGTTCCCGACATAGCCCACGGACCAGCCGCGGCGCTCCTCCTTGGCCGCCAGGACCTTGGCGATGGCGGTGTCGAGGTCGGTTTCGACCTCGTCGAGGTAGCGTTTGCCGGCGCGGCGGCGGAGGTGGCTTTCGTCGACGTCGACGATCAGGCAGGCGCCCTCGTTCAGGGTGACGGCGAGCGGCTGCGCGCCGCCCATGCCGCCGCAGCCGCCGGTGAGGGTCAGGGTGCCGGCGAGGGTGCCGTCCTCGTCTCCGGTGAGTTTGCGGGCGATCGCGGCGAAGGTCTCGAAGGTGCCCTGCAGGATGCCCTGGGTGCCGATGTAGATCCAGGACCCGGCGGTCATCTGGCCGTACATCATCAGGCCCTCGGCCTCGAGCCGGCGGAACTCGGGCCAGGTGGCCCAGTCGCCCACGAGGTTGGAGTTCGCCAGCAGCACCCGCGGCGCCCATTCGTTGGTCCGGAACACACCGACCGGCTTGCCGGACTGGACCAGCAGCGTCTCGTCGTTCTCCATGGTTTCGAGGGTGCGGGTGATCGCATCAAACGCCGCCCAGGACCGGACGGCACGGCCGGTCCCGCCGTAGACCACCAGGTCATCCGGGCGTTCGGCGACCTCGGGGTCCAGGTTGTTCATCAGCATCCGCAGCGGGGCTTCGGTCTGCCAGCTCTTGGCGGTGAGCTCGGTGCCGCGGGCAGCTTTGACCGGGCGGGCACCGGTAGTGAAATCGGCGGGTGCCATGAGGGACTCCTTTGTGTTCTGGGCGAGTACGAGGTTCGCGGTGTTGGGAAGAGGTTCTGTATCAACTAAAGCCGTTCCGGGCCGGGCCGGACAGGGCTTTCGGAGGGGTGGTGTCCGGGATTCCAGACCGCTGCGGGGTTCTGTCGGACCGTCGGCGAGGCAGAGCCAGCCGACGGGGGGCAGCACTACTTGGCAGGGCGGCCGTGGATGCGGACGGAGAGTTCGTCCGCTACTTTCTGGACCCGCGCGGCGAGCGCCGGCCATTGGTCCGCCGGCAATTTGTCCTCGAGGAACGTGACGGCGACTGCCGCCGTCGGCCATCCCACGTGGTCCGTGACAGCGGCGGCGATCGAGCCGAAGCCGGGCGTCACCTCGCCATGTTCGGTGGCGTAGCCGCGCTGCCTCACTTGGTCCAGGTGCGAGGACAGCGCGGAGTACTTCATGATGGCGCCCTCCACCTCATGCCGGGCGGTGAAGGCCTCGGCATTCGGGTAAAGCGCCCGGACCTGCGACTTGGGCAGTGCGGCGAGAATGGCGCGGCCGCTGGCGGTGAGGTGGCTGGGAAGCCGGACGCCGACGTCGGTCACCAAGGACGGGCGGTTCTTGGCCCGTTCCTCCACGATGTACAGCACGTCGCGGCCGTGGAGCACCGCCAGGTGCGCGCTCTCACCGATGACGTCCACCAGCGACGCCAGCAGCGGCCGGCCCAGGCGGGACAGCGGTTCCTGCCGCGAATACGCCGAACTCAGCTCAAAGGCACTGATGCCCAGCCCGTAGCGCTGCTCCTCGTGCAGATGGAGGACAAAGCCGTTCGCCTCCATCACGCCCAGGAGGTGATAGACGCTGGAGCGCGGCAATCCCAAGGACGTGGCAATGCTCGACGCCGCCACCGGCCCCCGCTTGGAGGCCAGCAGCTTGAGGATACGCAGGGTGTTCTCGGCGGCGGGGACTTTGGACGTCGCCCTTGGTTCACTGCCCGCCTCTGGCCTGGCTTCCGTGCTCGACACCACTGCACTCGACTCCACTGTGCCCTCCGTCATTTCTCGCGGGGCTTCCGGCCATGTCCGGGATCCCGTACTTAACCTTGCGCCCACGACCGGTCCCCTCATGGCCATCAAAACACGGCCGGTGTCCGGGATGCCAGACATAGCCAGTCGTGCGCCCCCTTCCCGCCTACTGGGCCTGAGTTGTCCTCCCGGCCCCGCTCGGGTCCGCTCGGGTCCGATCGGGTCCGGCGGCGTCCGGCGGGGTCGGATCGGGTCCGGCGGCGCTGGTCGTAGGCTGAAGCGTATGGCCTCAACCACCGATGTCCTCGCCGCGTACGATTCCCAGCTCCGCCGGCTGGTTCCCCCAGCCGTTCCGGCAGGCCACGAATATCAGCTGCTGGGACCCCTGCTACGCGTGACCGGACAGCGGCGGGGCTTCATCGAATCGGCTCGTGACCTCGGTGTGGAGGGAGGGATGCTCGACAGGATCGTCGAACAGCGTGAGTACTTTGCCGGCCGGGGGGGGAGGCCGTCGAATGGAAGACCCGGGCGCATGACTTCCCAGCTGATCTTGAGTCCCGCCTCCGCGCAGCAGGCTTCGTGCCGGAAGACCGCGAGACCGTCCTGGTGGGTGAGACGGCCGCGATGGCCGGTGAACCTGTGGTCCCGGAGGGTATCCAGGTGAGGCTTGCCCGCGAACTCCCTGACCTGGAGCGCATCGCGGCGATGAAGTCTGAAGTGTGGGCCGCCGATTACAGCTGGGTGGCCGCGGACCTGTCTGAGCGGCTGGCCTCGGACCCGGAAAACCTGGTGGTCTTCCTGGCCGAGGCCTCGGGGGAAGTGGTTTCGGCGGCCTGGCTCGAGATCAATCCGGGGACGGACTTCGCTGGCTTATGGGGCGGCTCAACGTTGCCTGCATGGCGCGGGCGGGGATCCACAAGGCTCTGGTTTTCGCACGCGCCCAGGTGGCGGCCGCCCGGGGAGTGAAGTACCTGCAGGTGGACGCGTCCGCTGACAGTGAGCCGATCCTGAGAAGGTCGGGGTTCAGGGCAATCACCACCACCACGCCGTTTGTGTGGGCTCCTCCTGCGAGGGGCGATAGCACTGGAGCAGCTGGATAGAGCCCGCCCCCGCGAGGACGAAATGTGATGCTGCACCACCAACTGCGCTCCCGTGACTCAAACCAGCGCCCAATCTGGGAACGAAGCTTCTTTCAGTGATGGTCCTGCAGCTGGCCATTGGGCAGGGATGAGTGGTCGGGCAGGTCCCGAGAAACCGCGCCAACGTGTTGAAGTCTGAGCTCTTCGAGAAGCTCCGGCGGCCAGGTCGATGGTTCCCAGTCGGGGTGTTCGCTTTGGTAGTGGCGTCCGGTGGGTGAGGTCCAGCCGGGTGGTTCGTTCTTTGTGGCGGTGGTGGGTTTCCAGGCTGTGGTGTGGCGGAGTCTGTGGTGTTTGTGGCAGGGTTGGCCGAGATTTGGGATGCCGGTGGTGCCGCCGTGGGCCCAGGCGAGAAGGTGGTCCGCTTCGTTGTCGAGGGAGTGGTTGCTGCAGCCTGGGAAGGGGCATTTTCCGTCGCGTAGTCGTAGCCCTTGGCGTTGGGCTTTGGTGAGCCGGTAGCTGGTCCGGCCGATCTCGAGCGGTGCGCCATCGCGGGGATCGATCAGGACGCGGTGGAAGGATTCGGCACCGTCGGCGATCAGGTGGCGGGCCATGGATGGCGGGATCGGCCCGTATCCGTCGAGCATGGCCGATTCATCGGTGAGGCCCAACAGCGCCATGACCGGGACCGTGATCAACACCTGCGCCCGCGGGGATGGAACACCGCCGCTCACGGCGATGCCCCCGGTCTCTTCGTGGCTCGTTTCGCCGGTCGCGCCGCCGCTCTTTTCCCTACCCTCATAACCGGTTCCGCTGCCTGCACTGTTGTTGGTCAGAAGCCAGGTGGCGGCGATGTCTGCTCGGAGCTGGCTGAGGTTCCGGTCCTCATGAGGCCCCTGCAACGCCCTGGCCACTGTGGTGGTCCGGTTCCAGATCCCCGCGGCGGTGTCCGCAGGGAGGTAGGCAGAGAGCCAGGCCATCCCGTCGCGGTCCGGGGCATATTCCAGGCCTCGGTCGGCTGCGCTCTTGATATGGCGTTTTTCGATGCTGACCGGGTGGTGGCGTTCCCGCCAGGTGCGGGCCTTGTGCCGGAACCTTCCGGGGATGAGCTCACCGGCCGGGCCACGTGCCGGATTCACCACGTGAGGGTCCAGGAAATGTGCCTCCAACGCCGCCGCGCCCGGCCTGTCGAGGTTGGTGGTTTCGTCGACCATGATCCGGGCGTGCTGCCACGAAATCGCCCCGGCCTGCAGCGCGGAGAACGTCAAAGGCAGGGCCGTGGTCAGCGCGTAGGCCTCGGCGAGGAGGGCCCCGGCAGCGCGTTCACTGACCGTCAGGGCACACGCGACCTCCGCGACCACGGCCATCTCCTGCCCGGTATGGTCCTCGGGCGACGTTGCAGGGCCCGCCAAAGCCTCGGCGGCGGCGGTGTAACTGGCAGCCAGCCAGGCCTTCAGTGCGGCACTTTTCGCGTCCAGCCGTGAGATCTCGGCCAGCCCGTCCAGGAATTCATCTGCCCGCCGACGCATAGGATCAGCCTCCCCGGAACAGCCGGAATCAGTCCCGTCCCGGAGCACCACAGCCAGCTCAGCGAAGGACACCGCAAGGGACTCCGCCGTCGCTACAGCTGCTCTGCTATCCATACCCAAATCATCCCGCGAGGGTCTGACAATAACGGCCAGGCTGAACGGCTATGTGCATAACCCTGCTGACGTCATTGTCGAAGTGTCGGCGGAGCTGGGCGGGGCTTAAGTGTCCCTTCGCGCTGGGCGCTTATGTGTCCCCTCGCGCCGGGGAGCTCCAGTGTCCCTTCGCGCGGGGGGCTCAAGTGCCCCTCGCACGGGGGCCTCAACTGTCCCCTCGCGCCGGGGAGCTCCAGTGTCCCTTCGCGCGGGGGGCTCAAGTGCCCCTCGCACGGGGGCCTCAACTGTCCCCTCGCGCCTGGTAATTGGGGACGGTGAGGAGCGTCAGATGCTGACAACAACCTTGCCGCGGACGCGCCCTTCGTGCATGTATTCGACGGCGGCCGGCGCCTCAACGAGCGCGTAGACCTTGTCCACGGCAGGCTTCACACTGCCGGCTTCAATGAGCATGGTCAGCGCCTCGAGATCGCGATAGTTTTCCGTCGAAACAAGCCCCTTGAATTTCTGCCCGGAGAACAGTGACACCAGCGGCGCACCCATCGAACGCTCAAACCCGCCGGTCAGGTTCCCACCGCCCTCGCCGCCGACGATCACCAGCGTGCCCCGCGGGGTCAGCACGCGCCGCAGGACTGCGAGCGGCCGGTTGCCGGCGGTATCCAGGATGACGTCGTAACGCATTCCGGTGCGGGAAAAATCGTCCCGGGTGTAGTCGATGACGTGATCAGCGCCGAGGGACCGGACCAGCTCCACTTTTCCGGTGCTGCAGACTCCTGTGACCTCTGCCCCGAACGCTTTCGCCACCTGCACCGCAAAGGACCCTACTCCCCCACCAGCACCGATGATCAGCACCTTCCGGCCAGTCGTCACCTGTCCGGCATCGCGGACAGCCTGCAACGCGGTTACACCCGAAATGGGTGCCACCGCAGCTTCCTCGAACGTTAGGTTCGCGGGCTTCGTGGCCACACAATCCTCCCTGGCGCAGACAAATTCCGCGAAGGACCCCTCACACGTACCGAACACTTCGTCGCCAAGCTGGAAGCGTGTGACGCCAGCCCCCACGGCCTCCACGACGCCGGCAACCTCACGGCCGCGGACCGGAATCTTGGGCTTCTTCAGCCCGAAGCCGAAGAGGCGGAGCAGGTACGGCCGCCCGGTCATAAGGTGCCACACACCCTGGTCGACGCCGGCCGCGCGGACCCTGATCAGTACTTCCCCATCACCCGGCAGAGGCAGCGGGATATCCCTTAGTTGGAGCACGTCGGCATTCCCGTAAACGTCCTGCACGATAGCTTTCATGATGCGTCTCCTTGATGATTCGGGTACTGGAACACGTCCTCGAGCGGCACGCTGAGCACATGGGCGATCTGGAACGCCATCTCCAGGGACGGCGAGTACCGGCCCTGTTCTATGGCGATGACGGTCTGGCGGGTGACGCCCACACGTTCGGCGAGTTCGGCCTGCGTCATCTCGCCCCGTTCGAACCGCAGGCGGCGGATTGAATTGGTCACCCGCGTTGGCTTCACCACGGCTGGAACCCCCGGCGGTAGGCGACGATCTTGGCTACGGAGCCCAGGATCGCGGACAACACAAACGTCAGGTAGATGACGTTTGCGATCCAGAAGTGGCCCACCGCGGCCATCGCCAGGAGCAGTGCCGCGACGCCGCCGATGACCACAAACGACTGCCCGATGTACTCGCCGAAACGGTAGATCTCCCTGTCGCGCTGGTCCTTCTTCCCGGCCTCCTTCGGCGAAAAAATGCCCAAGAGTATGTGCAGGGCGATGGACGCAGCAATGGATGCCCCGATGGTCCACAGCAGTGGAGCCACGTACGGAACCTCGGCAACGGGCATTGTGCCGGCCATGCCCAGGACGATGGCCAGATACACGCCATAAGAGCCCGTGGCCACCACCCCCATGATCCAGGCGCTCTTCTCTTCGAAGGACATTTCCGCTCCCGCCATTCCCATCGGATGTAAAACAAAGCTGACATCTCAAAAGTAAAGAAAACCAGACATTATGTCAATAGTTTTGGACTAGACGCCATAGGAAGTTCAAATGCCGGCCCCAAGTCTGAGATGGAAGACACGAACCGCCCGTGAGTCTCATCACGTAAGGCGCCAAAGTGATCTGCTGGTTGGCGATCCCCCTCCCAATGACGAGAAGGTATTTGTATGCAGCACGCCGCCACCAGGCAAGACACAGCCGCCCAAGACGCAAGCCCGGCCGAAAAGCCCAGTCCGGGATCCGGCGTCGCGCAGGTCCTGAACCGGGGACTGAACGTCCGGCACATCCGCTTCATGGCCCTCGGTTCGGCGATCGGAACCGGCCTGTTCTACGGCTCGGCCTCCGCCATCCAGAAGGCGGGCCCGGCCGTCCTGCTCGCCTACATCATCGGCGGCGCGGCGGTGTTTATGGTCATGCGGGCCCTCGGCGAGATGGCCGTCCGCCACCCTGTCTCAGGCTCGTTCGGCCAGTACGCCAGCCGCTACCTCGGGCCGCTGGCAGGGTTTGTGACCGGCTGGACGTATGTCTTTGAGATGGCGATTGTGGCCATCGCGGACGTCACCGCATTCAGCATTTACATGGGCTTCTGGTTTCCGCAGGTGGACCGCTGGATCTGGATCCTGGCCATCATCTGCTTCCTGGCCGCACTGAACCTGCTCAGCGTAAAGGTCTTTGGCGAGCTCGAGTTCTGGTTCTCGCTGATCAAGGTGGTGGCGATCATCGCCATGATCGTCGGCGGCGCCGCCATTATCGCGTTCGGCTTCCAGGCCGGCGGGTCCACCGTGGCGCCGGGACTCGGGAACCTCGTGGAGCACGGCGGGCTGTTCCCGAACGGCTTCGAGGGGCTCCTGGCCTCGTTCGCCGTCGTGATGTTCGCGTTCGGCGGGATCGAGACGCTTGGCATCACCGCCGGCGAGGCCGCGGACCCCAAGAAGGTCATTCCCAAGGCGGTGAACACGGTGCCGGTCCGCGTCCTGCTGTTTTACGTCCTGACCCTCGGCGTGCTGATGAGCCTCTTCCCGTGGAACGAAATCGGCAGCAACGGCAGCCCGTTCGTCCAGATCTTCAGCGGCCTGGGCGTCCCGGCCGCACCGCACATCCTCAACGCCGTGGTGATCACCGCCGCACTCTCCGCCATCAACAGCGACATCTTCGGCGCCGGCCGCATCCTGTTCGGGCTGTCCGGGCAAGGCCACGCGCCGGCAGTTTTCGGTAAGGTCTCGCGCCATGGCGTGCCGTGGATGACGGTAGTGATGATGGCCGGCATCCTCCTGGTGGGCGTGGTTCTGAACGCGGTCATTCCCGAGGACGTCTTTATCCTGATCGCCTCGATTGCCACGTTCGCCACCGTCTGGGTGTGGGTCATGATCCTGGCTTCCCATGTCGCGATGAAGCGGGAGATCGCGCGGAAGGGTCTGCCGGCGTCGGAATTCCCCTCCCCGTGGTGGCCCGCGGCCTCCATCCTGACCATCGCGTTTATGGCGCTGGTCATCGCCGTCCTGGGCGCCTTCGAGGACACCCGCGTGGCGCTGTACGTGGGCGCGGCGTGGCTGGGGTTGCTGGTCCTCGCCTACCGCCTGTGGGTCAGAGGTAACGGACGACGCCGGGCCGAGCTTGTGGACGAAACCTCACCGCTCCCGGTGGTCGCCTCAGCCCGCCGGAGCTAAGATCAGGCATGGTTCCGCTCTCAAACCTGCTGGCGTTTGCGCTGGCGTCCGTGGTGCTGATCGCCGTCCCCGGACCCAGCGTGCTGTTTGTGATCGGCCGTTCCCTGGCGGTCGGCCGGAAGGGCGGTGTCCTGACGGTACTGGGCAACGCGACCGGGCAACTGGTGCAGGTGGCTGCCGTCGCGCTCGGCCTGGGCATTATTGTGGCGCAGTCCGTGGTCCTCTTCAGCGTGGTGAAGCTGGCCGGCGCCGCCTACCTGGTCTATCTGGGCATCAAGGCCATCCGGAACCGTCGGCACAACTCCTTCAGCGATCGTCAGCCAGCGGCCTCCTCGCCACGGCGGCTGGTGGCGGAAGGCCTCGTGGTGGGTGTCACCAACCCGAAATCAGTGGTGTTCTCGTAGCAGTGCTGCCGCAGTTTGTTGACTATCCTTCCGGGGTCATTCCGTTCCAGCTGGCGCTGCTGGGGGCGGTGTTCCTGCTGATCGCCGTAGTTTCAGATAGCCTCTGGGCCGTCGCCGCAGGTTCAGCCCGCCAATGGTTTGCCCGTTCGCCCGGCCGGGTTTCAACGGTGGAGGCAACAGGCGGGGCTTTGATGATCGGTCTCGGTGGGACGTTGGCCCTAACAGGCAGCAAGTCCTAGGGACCCCCCACGCTCTCTCACTTTTGGGCGATTTGGCGCAACGCTCTCTCGTATGAGGTGAGAGAGCGTTTGCCCAAAACGTGCATTAAGCCTGTATGCCCCTTGCGGGGCGCCCGTTCCGGGCTGAAAATGTGCCTGTGGTCGCCTGTCGACGCCGTAGTCACTATGGTTCTTTCAGTCCGTCA
>NZ_JBTNDX010000036.1:0-31714 GCF_054510755.1 Pseudarthrobacter sp. MDT3-1
CCCGAACTTCGCAACCGACGCCGACATCCTGACCCCGGCCTGATCAGCACCACCACCGCCGGCCCGGGAAGGACAGCCCGCCAAGCCATCCTTCCCGGGCCGCCCTCAGTACGATGAAGGTTTTCAATGAAGAAATATGCAACCGTCGACCCCACCAGCGGCAATGTGGTGCAGGAATTTGACAGCATGACAGACGCAGAGGTGGCCGCTTCCCTGACGCGCTCCCACGCTGCCTACCGGTCCTGGCACACGAAGGACCTCGCAGAACGCTGCGCGCTCCTGCAGCGCATCGCCGATCTCCACCGGCAGCACGCCATCGACCTTGCCAAACTGATGACGCTCGAGATGGGCAAGCCCATCACCCAGGCCAAGGCCGAAGTCGAGCTATCCGCTGCCATCTATGAGTACTACGCCACCTCGGGCCAACAGTTGCTCGCCGACGAAGAACTCGACATCGCCGGTGCGGGCCGGGCAATCGTCCGGACAGCTCCCATCGGACCACTCCTGGGCGTCATGCCGTGGAACTTCCCGTACTACCAGATGGCACGGTTCGTCGCCCCCAACCTGCTGCTGGGCAACACCATCTTGCTCAAGCACGCCAGCAACTGCCCGCAACAAGCCCTGCGCATTGCCGAAATCATCGACGCGGCCGGGGCCCCGGAAGGCGTCTACCAGAACCTCTTCGCCACCTCCGGACAGGTCGCGGACATCATCGCCAGCCCCAAACTCCAAGGCGTTTCCCTCACCGGATCAGAGCGTGCAGGCAGTGCCATAGGCGCACTCGCCGGCCAATACCTGAAGAAGTGCGTCCTCGAACTCGGCGGCTCCGACCCGTTCCTCGTACTTCCCGCAGCCGATATCGACAAGGCCGCCAGCGCGGCAGCGGCAGGCCGATTCGGGAACGCCGGCCAAGCCTGCACGTCGCCGAAAAGGCTCATCATCGACTCGTCCAACTGGGACAAATTCCTTGAAGCGTTCCTGGCGAAAGCCGCAGAATGGCAAACCGGGGACCCCATGAGCGAAGACACGCGCCTCGGTCCCATGTCCACCGCCCAGGCCCGGGCAGAACTGGCCGAACAAGTTGACGATGCCGTGTCCAAGGGAGCGACCGTCCACCTGGGCGGAGCCGTCCCGGAAGGCCGCGGCGCGTACTACCCGGCGACCGTCCTCTCCGGCGTCACGCCCGAAATGCGCGCCTACCGAGAGGAGCTTTTCGGTCCCGTGGCGATCCTCTACCGCGTGGATTCCGTGGATGAGGCGATCAGCCTGGCCAACGATTCGCCCTACGGGCTCGGCAGCGCGGTCTTCACCGACGACCAGAAGCAGGCCGCCTACGTCACCGACCGCCTCGAGGTCGGCATGGTGGGAATCAACACCACCATCAAGAGTGCCCCCGACCTCCCGTTCGGCGGAGTCAAGGCCTCCGGCATAGGCCGCGAACTCGGCAAATTCGGACTCAACGAGTTCGCGAACAAGAAACTCATCCGCATCATCTGAGGCCCGACACAAAATAGGAGAGTCCATGCGCGCAGCAGTCTATTACGGCAAAAACAAACTTGAAATCGAAGACATACCGGAACCGTTCTTGGTCGATCCAGCCGGCTGATCCCAGCAGAGTACACGCAATCGATGACGACACACGATAAGGCTGGGCCTGCCACTGCAGGTCCAGCCTTCAGTGTGCGGCCTGGCTATTCGGGGAAGCGGCACGGTGGACAGCCATGGGAATAAAATACCTCGAAAAGTTAGTTGTTGGTTAAAGTAATTCTGGCGAACACAGCAATCACCAAACAGGAGACACCATGGACAACACACCCCTCGATGTCAGTAAGACCGCACTGTTACTGATAGACCTTCAGAACGACAATGTCCATCAGGACGGGGCGTTCGCATCCTTCGGTGCCGCCGCCCATGCAGTTGAGCAGGGCTTGGTCCCCCACGTGGGGCAACTGCTCGAATGGGCACGCAACGAGTCAATGCCGATCATCCACAACCGCATCGTGTTCTACCCCGGTGGCGACTTCGGCGGGACGAATGCCCCCATCTTCCGGATGATCGGCCCGGAGTCACTAAAGCTCGGATCCTGGGGTGCAGACGCGCTGGAGGGGCTGGGGGCGCTGGCGGACGAGCCTGTCCTGATCCGCAATCGGATGAGCTGCTTCAACGGCAGCGGACTGGATATTTTGTTACGGAATACCGGGGTCACCACGGTAATAGTGGCAGGCGTCTGGACAAACATGGCCGTGGAACATACCGTGCGTGACGCAGCGGACCACGGGTACCGCACAATCCTGGTAACGGACGCAACATCGAGCATCAACGCAGAGTGGCACGACGCCGCACTCAGCTATGCCTTGACGAACATCGCCGAATTCCAGTCAACCGGCGAAATTACGGGGGCGGCCGTTTGAGTACGCTACCCCAACCGACCATCGCGTGGCAGTCCCCGGACGATCCGCGCAAGCCCTTGGTCGTCTTGCTTCACGGGCGCGGGTCACGCGAAACGGACATCATTGCGTTGGCGAATTACCTCCCGGCCGGTCCGGCCTACGCGGCTGTGCGTGCACCTCTCGCAGAGGGCCCGGGGTTTGCCTGGTTTGCGAACCGTGGCATCGGCCGCCCTATATCCGCGTCCCTCACGGAGACCATGGCATGGTTTACGGACTGGCTGGACAGTGTTGCGCCGGCCGAGCGGCCCGTGATCCTTGTTGGCTTTAGCGGGGGTGCCGCCTTCGCTGGGGGTCTCGTATTGAACGATCCTGACCGCTTCGCAGGTGCGGCAATCCTCTACGGAACCCTGCCCTTCGACGCTGGCGTGCCGACGACGCCGGGCCGACTCCAGGGCATTCCAATGTTCGTAGCGCACGGTGACGCTGATTCGGTCGTACCGGCCGAGTTGCTGAGATCCACCTGGAGCTATCTCACTGAAGAGTCAGGTGCGCAGACAATTGCCATCCGTTCGGCCGGCGGCCACAGCATAGGACAAGACGACGCAACCGCCCTCGCGCACTGGATCACGGACCTGCAGGGGCCTTAGGCCACGCAGGAGGACCGCGGCCACTTATAAGGAATTTACATAACCGATAGCCCAATAAATATTGGACGCCATAAGGGACCGAAGCAGATACTTAAGTAACGACGAAAGGAATTCCCATGGCTTATCTTCGCCTCCATCACGTGAACGTCACTTCAGATGACATGCACTCCCTCAGCGACTTCTATCGCGACGCTCTCGGCCTGCCGTTGCTGCCTTCGCCGAAAATGATCGCAACCACCCATGCGGCCGACGCCGGAGTCACCGATGGAAACGCTGAATGGGAAGAGGGAGCACGCTTCTTTGAGGCTGGCGACCCCGAGGAACTTCAGGTGCACGCCACACGGCGCCAGGCGTACCTTGCCCTGCAGGAAGGGCACTCTGTAAATCCCCTTGTTGGGGGCCACTTTGCCTTCCGGACCGACGATATTGAAGCCATCAAGGCCCGGCTGACAGAACACAACATCCCCTTCGACGACTGGGGCATCTGGTCCGTTGAAGGGTGGCACCAGATCTTCCTGACGGACCCGGCCGGAAACATGATCGAGATTCACCAGGTGAAGGAAGCAAAGGCGTAGCCCTGCACTCCGGACTGGCCCTGACGGCCGTTGCGTACCCTCCCCGGGGATGCAACGGCCGTCGCCCATTTAAGTCGTGAAACGGCCGACCAACAGCCCAACGATTTCCAAGGAAGTCAACGACGCACAGATGCCCGGCTGGAGCGTTCCAACCGGGCATCGTGTTGCATTGCTCCTGCTTCCGTCAGGCGGGGGAGGTGACATTTTCAAGGACAACTGCCAAGCCCTGGCCCACGCCGATGCAGATCGCGGCGACGCCCCAGCGCTCACCGGAGGCCTGCAGGGACCGGGCGAGGGTGCCCAGGATCCGGGTGCCGGACGCTCCCAGCGGGTGGCCCATGGCGAGTGCGCCGCCGTGCCGGTTCACGATTCCCGGGTCGATGCCCCAGGCGTTGATGCAGGCCAGGGACTGCGCGGCGAATGCTTCGTTAAGTTCGACGGCGCCTACCTGGTCCCAGCCGATGCCCGCCTTCGCGAGGGCCTTGTTCGCGGCCTCCACCGGGGCGTAACCGAAGAACTGGGGGTCGTTGCCGTGCGCGCCGCGGCCGGCGATGCGGGCCAGCGGTTCGAGCCCGAGCAGCCCGGCGGCGTTCTCGGAGCCGATCCAGGCCGCGGAGGCGCCGTCGGACAGCGGGGAAGCGTTCCCGGCGGTGACGGTGCCGTTCTCGGTGCGGAACACGGTCTTCAGCCCGGCCAGCTTCTCTGCCGAGGACCCGGCGCGGATGCCCTCGTCCCGGACCAGGTCCGTGCCGGGGACCGGTGCGACGAGGTTGTCGTAGAAGCCCTCGTCCCAGGCGGCGGCGGAGAGGTTGTGCGAGTTCGCCGCGAACTCGTCCTGCTGCTCGCGGGTCACCCCGTACTTCTCGCGGAGCCGCTCGGTGGCCTCGCCCAGGGAGATGGTCCACTCCTTCGGCATGGCCTTGTTCACCAGCCGCCAGCCCAGCGTGGTGGACGCCAGGGTCATGTCCCCGGCCGGGTAGGGCTTCTCCGTCTTAGGCAGGACCCAGGGGGCGCGGGACATCGACTCGGCGCCGCCCACCAGCATCAACTCGGCGTCGCCGGCGTTGATCTGGCGCGAGGCGATGATCGCCGCGTCCAGGGAGGAACCGCAGAGCCGGTTCACGGACGTGCCCGGGATCGAGACCGGCAGCCCGGCCAGCAGCGTGCCCATCCGGGCGATATTCCGGTTCTCCTCGCCCGCGCCGTTGGCGTTGCCAAACACCACCTCGTCGATCCGCTCCGGGTCCAGCCCGGGGGCCCGCTTCACGGATTCGGTGATGACGTGGGCGGCAAGGTCATCCGGGCGGACGGCGGCAAGGCCGGAGCCGAACTTACCGAACGGGGTGCGCACGGCGTCGTACACAAAAGCCTGATTCATAATGGTCCTCTTCTTTCCTATTGTCTTGGAGCCGTGAAACGCGAATTAGATGTTTCGTCCGCCCGCGATCTCCAGCACCGTGCCCGTCATATAGCTGGACAGGTCACTCGCAAGGAACAGGATTACCGAGGCCACTTCCTCCGGTTCCCCAAAGCGTGCGAGCGGCACCTCGGAGAGGCGTGCCTCGAGTACTTCAGGCTTCATAGAATCGATCAAGGCCGTGCGGATGATTCCGGGCTGGACAGCGTTGACTCTCACGTTGGCGAAGCCGACTTCCTTGGCGGCGGCCT
Organism: Pseudarthrobacter sp. MDT3-1; assembly: GCF_054510755.1. NCBI lineage: Bacteria > Bacillati > Actinomycetota > Actinomycetes > Micrococcales > Micrococcaceae > Pseudarthrobacter > Pseudarthrobacter sp. MDT3-1. Next base: position 5,281 of record NZ_JBTNDX010000036.1, read on the forward strand.
TGGTCAGGCCCACAATGCCGGCCTTGGCAGAGCTGTAGTTTGTCTGGCCCGGATTCCCGACCTTTCCGGAGATTGAGGACACGTTGATGATCGATCCACCGCTAGGCTGCTCACGCATGATGCCCGCCGCGGCGCGGGTGCCGAGCCAGGCTCCCTTGAGGTGAACGGATATGACGGCGTCGAAGTCTTCTTCAGACATCTTCCGCATGGTGGCATCGCGGGTGAACCCTGCGTTGTTGACCCACACGTCGAGTCCGCCGAAGCTTTCACGCGCCGTCCGCGCGAGAGTGTCGACGTCGTCCGCTGACGTCACGTTGCAGCCAATCCCTACGGCACGGCCACCAATACCCAGGCCCGCTGCCGCTTTGGCGGCCTGCTCGGCGTCAAGGTCACCGATGACTACATTCGCACCTTCCCGCGCGAACGCCACCGCGGTGGCCAGTCCCAGGCCGTTGGCACCGCCTGTTATCACGGCTGTGCGATTCTTCAGCAGTTCCATGTACTTCTCCATTCAGTTGTGTTTGCGGGGCGGTCACCGGATTGCGACCGCGTTGGACGGCGAACCAACGCCACCAGGCAACCTGAGCGGCGTTGCGGCGACCATGCAGTCATACTGCCCGTCGGCCTGGCAAGCCTCGGCCAGTTCGTCAAGCTGCCAGAGTTCGCCAATAGCGAGGCCAAGCAACGGTATGAGGATCCGGTGCAGCATGCCGGTATGTGAGGACGCGGGCAATGTCCCCCGCGTGTCGGCATGGACAGTGAGATCCGATGCACTTGCCGGCCAGACTTCCAAGGCGACGTTGTCGGCGGCCGCGAGAGCTATACGATTGTCCCAAAACCATGCAGCAGTGTCGTGGCTCTGTTCCAAACCCACTGACACGAGAGGGGCGCCGGACAATGTGTCAACCCCTGTTTGGGCGTCACGCTTGATCTGGTCGAGGCGATTGCCCAACCAGCCGAAACGCAGCATCAGGATATCGCCTGGTTCGATGCCAACCCCTTGATGCCGGGCTGTTTCCTCCAGCACGCGGACCGGTACGGACCGCGGCTGGGAGTAATCGATGGGGTCCCCAATATGCTCCAGGTACCGCCCGACGTCGAGCAAGACAGCCCTGCCCACGATGCCGTGTTCGGCATAGCGCTGGATTCCCAGGGTCGGGTCTCCGGCGACCAATTTCTCTGGGTCGGCGCCGTTGTAGAAGCCGTAGTCCGGGTGACCGAAATGGCGAAGTCCGTCTATCTGGCTCGTTGCCTGCGGAAAAAGGTTGTCAATCCTGTCGTCCCGATGGAACTCGTTCAGTCCGAAGACAGTGTGCTGCAAGGAGCCGCGGTGGGAAATTAGCGGCGATGGAAAGGCATCTAAGGGAAGGTCAAGGGAGTAGGTTAGACCGCCACGGACCAAGCCAGCGGCCCGGATCCTTCGCGCCGGAGTCAGGAAGTTGAGGGTGCCGAGATCGTCGTTCGCGCCGAATATTCCCCAACTGCTGCCCGGTGGCGCGTCAGTGCGGCCCAACAAGTCGTGGTAACTGGGTAGGCCGTCCTGATGGTTCACGCGTCGTTCATGGATGTCGCATCGCCCCTGTCAGGTAAATCCGGGATGAGCAGGACCTTGCAGGATTCCTCGGACAGGAGTTCGATGGCTTCGTCGAGAGCAGACAGTGGAAGGCGATGAGTGATGAACTTGGACAGGTCCAGTTTGCCGCTGGCCACCAACTCTGCAATCTTCTCCCAGGTTCCCCAGAGAGCGCGGCCGAAGCTACCGGTGAAGGTAAGGCCCTTCTTAATCAAGTAGGCAGCGACATCCACCTCAATCGAACGGCCCGGAATTCCGACGGCGACGATCGTCGCCTCCTTACGCAGTGCTTCAAGGAGCGGCGGCAGTGCTGCAGGGGCCCCGGAGGCTTCGAAGGCGACATCGAAACCGAACTTGGCGCCTGAGAGCCCACGGCAGGCGCCTATAACATCGTCCGTGGGGGCAAGCGGTGTTGCCCCCAGTTCTGCGATCAGGCCCCTGCGGTAGGCGTTCGGTTCAACAACCACCACGTTGCCTGCGCCCAGCGCGCGGGCGATCGCAGCTATGAACAGGCCCACTGGGCCTCCACCGCTGATCACCACATCAGCTCCGGCAAGGTCAACTTTTGATCGCTGGATGGCGTGCATGGCTACCCCAGCCGGTTCCAAGAGGGCGGCCTGTTCAAGGGGAAAATCCTGGGGCAACTTGAAGCAGGCCGTGGCCGGGACGACAAGCCGTTCGGCGAAGCCGCCGTCCAGGTGCAGTCCAAGCAATTTCATGTTGAGGCAGTTGTGGGCGTTTCCGTTACGACACGGGTAGCAGTCCCAGCAGGCGACGTGGGATTCGAGCGCCACCGTGTCCCCGATAGTCAGAGAGTCAACGGCGGATCCGACTTCAATGATTGTGCCAGCGCACTCGTGCCCCAGCACTACCGGGATGTCGAGGTTAAACGCCTGCGCCATGGGTGAGTACTCGTAGAGCTCGCGATCGGTTCCGCAGACCGAGGCTGCTGCGATCTGAATTCTTACCTCATCCACGGAAATTCGCCGTTCGGGATAGGCGCTGACGAAATTGGCACCGCGTTCGGGCTTTGCCTTGACCACGGCGCGCATTGTGCCGATTACATGGAACGATTCTGTCTCGGGAGCACTAAGGGACGTCATTGTGTTGAACCATTCTTCTAGGACTTACCGATTATGAGGCCGGGGCGCCGTCGACGCGGTAGAAGGCGAGCTTTTCCTCGTCGATCCTCGCTCCAACGCCGGCACCCTCCGGTACGTGTATCCGGCCTTCCCGGATGACGAGTGGATCGGCCAGGAGATCGTCGGCCATGTCGAGGAAGTTCGAAAGCTCTCCTGCACGGCGACTTGTGGCCTCATACGCAGCGCCGAACACCACTGTGGCGATGGTCCCGATCTGAGTGTCGATCTGGTTGCCCATGTAGACGTCTACACCGAGTCCGGTGGCCAGTCCCAGTATTTCTTGGGACTCAGTGAAACCGGTCCGTGCAGTCTTGATGCAGAGGCCGTTGCAGCCACCGGAGAGCAGCTCACGTGAAGCATCCCCTGCAGTCGGCACGCTTTCATCACCCACGATCGGGATCGCTGACATCTCCACCAGCCGACGGCGGCCCATTGCTTCCTTGGCGTCGCAGGGCTCCTCGAGGAAACTCAGGCCGAGGCCCTCAGTACGGCGCAGAACTTCAATTGCTTCGTTGGCAGTCCAACCGCGGTTGGCGTCCAGATAGAGTTCCACGTCCTCGCCCAGCCCCTCGCGCAGTACATGGCACGCTTCGACGTCGAGGGCCAGCGGGCGCCTGCCCACTTTGAGTTTGAAGGTGGTGATGCCGTAGTCCTCACCGAAGCGCTGGGCTTCTTCGAGTAGCACCTCGGGCTCTTTGAAGCCGAGCATATGGCTGACCCGCATAGAGGGGGCAAAGCCCCCCAGGAGGCTCCAAACTGAGCTGCCCGTAGCCTGGCCGATGGTGTCCCAGAGGGCGATGTCGATTCCGCCCTTGGCCGTGTTGTTGTGAACCGTCCGTCGAAGCACCTGTTGGACCAACTGGCGGCGAAACGGATCCAACCCAGTCAGTGCGGGGGCGAATATGCCGTTGATGACAGCGACGATGGAAGCCTGCGTCTCGCCGTATGTGTAGGGCCGGGGCGGAATGTCCGCCTGGCCGATGATCCCGGTATCGGTGTGGATCCGCAGCAGGACGTGGTCTGCCGTCGTGACTTCGCCACTGGCAAACTTTAACGGCCTGACGTAAGGGATCTCGTAGGGAATTGCCTCTATGCGTTCAATCTTCATGTCCGTGATGTTCTCTCTGTGGCTGTCAGCGGAGGTAGACCCTGCGCGGGTCGATTTCATAACGCAGCAGCCGGAGTTCTTCGGCTGTGGGTTGAGGAGTGACCCTGAGGTCGTTGGAGACTTTAAGGTCCCATCCGGTATTCTCGCGGACCTGCTGAACGGAAATACCTTCATGGACGGCCGACAGCTGTAGCTCATCATGCACACCCGAACGCGTAAGGATTCCGAGCTCCGTGATGACCTTCGTCACGCCTGCTCCCCTGACCCGGCCGCCCTCAGCAAGTGCACGGTCCGGCCCTGGCGAGGTGCAGAAGTCCAACTGCTCCACAAAGGTGCGGGCATCATGACGGCGCATCACGACGAAGACTTCCTTGGAATTAGCAGCCACTTCAACGGCTCCGCCCGATCCGGGCAGCCTCACCTTGGGCTTCTCCCAAGGCCCGATCACAGAAGAATTCAGGTTGCCCCACTTGTCGATCTGCGCTGCGCCAAGGAAACCGACGTCGATGTGGCCGCCTTGGAGGACGTAGCCGAACAGGACCGGCATTGAAAGAACTGCCTCAGCTCCCGTAATGAGGACGGCGTCTGCAATCGTTTCAGGAAGGTGGGAGGGATGGGCCCCACAGACACCGGACTCGTAGACGATTTCGAGATCAGGGGCGGAGGTCATGCTCGCCAGCGATACTGCAAGAGTTGGGAGCCCGATTCCGGCGAAGACCGTGTTGCGGCCTGCCAGTTCTCTCGAGGCGACGACAGTGAGCAGCTCGGTGGCGCTGATGCTTATGTCGGGGGCCAATGAGGTCATTGCGCTTCCTTAGTGTTGTCTCCGGCGCTGTCGGCCGACTCTAGCCGTGTTCCATAGTTGACCTGACCGCTCAGGGCCTGTCCGACGCGGAGCCGGGCTAGCGCGCCCTCGCCAAGCTTGGCCAGATACTCTGCGTGATCTTTGGTCCCGTATATCCACTCCTCCATCCATCTTGACAGGCTGACCGGGTCGGCGCTGATGCCTGACCATGAACGGTAAAAGTCGTTGTCCCGGTCGGAGTACCCCTGTGAAAAGGACGGATGGGTGGCCCCGGGGCATTCAACAACAGCATCCACGGCGAGTGCCGGAATCACGGTTCGGTTCGGGTCCGCCCTAATCACGTCGTCGTCAACGATCTCCTCAACGACGACTATGGCGCGTTTGGCCGCGAAGACTGCTTCGGCCTGAATTCCTGTCAGGCCCCACATCTGTGTGTTTCCTGACCGGTCAGCCCGCTGGGCATGCACGATGGTGACGTCCGGATTGATAGGAGGCACGACGTAGATCTCTTCGTACAGCCCGTCCTCATCGGGATAGGGCGAGCTGACCTTGCGCATGCCTTTCTGGATGCTGGGAAGGTCGGATCCGAAATAGGACCGGAGAGGGTAGAACGGTAATCGTTGCGCCCCGGCCAGGTAGCGGCAGATCATTCCGTAGTGGCTATATTCCTGGTAATCGAGCGGGGCGGGCTCCGACCGTTCCACGCGTCGGCGCAGCTCCCCCAGGGATCCGGCCGAGGAGTTGCCGACGAACGAGGACACAAGTGTGCTGATGCATCCGCCGGCCAGCATTTGATCCACCACGATATCCGCGGTCATGCGGACCAGCGTCAGATTCTTCCGGCGCTGGCGGATGATCTCATGGCCAGCGGCCGTAGGTATCGCGTGCGTAAACCCCTCAATTGCCACGACGTCGCCGTCGTGGACGAACCGGGCAATCGCTTCCTGCATGGAGAGCGCTTTGTTTTTGGTCCTGCCGGGGGAAGCCCCCACTGGCAGCGTGGTCGACGCTGGCATGGTCAACTTGGAACTCCTTCGATACGCAGGGAACGTCGCGTCCTGTTGCTCTACCTTCCCAAACGAACTTATTTGACGTCCAATACCAATAAGGGTCGACGTTATCTATGCTTTAGATATATCGACCGGTGACGCGACCGCCGCGCACGCCGCGTGGCCTCTTACGACCGACAACCACAACGAGGGGTAGGCAGTGGAATTCAAGGAACTCGAGGCGTTCGTCGCCGTGGCCGAAGAACTGCATTTCAGCCGTGCGGCTGAACGGCTGCAAATTGCGCAGCCTCCGCTCAGCTACCGGATCCAACAACTGGAAAAGCAACTCAAGATCAAGCTTTTTAATAGGAATACGCGCTCTGTTACGCTCACGGACGCCGGCGAGAGACTCCTCGGCCCGGCCCGCAGGGTCCTCGCCGATGTCGAACTGGCGAAGGCGGCCGCGCACTCGCTCACGGCCGGTGAATCGGGCCGCGTTCGCCTGGGTTTCGCGGGGGCTTCAAGCAGCAAGATCCTACCGCCGCTGGCCCAGGAGGTTCGGCGACGTTATCCCGGCATCGATTTTGTACTGCAGGGGCAGGTCTACGCCTACGCAGCCTTGGACCAGGTGGTCAGCGGCCGTCTTGACATGGGCTTCGTCCGACTCCCAATCAACCACCCTGACGTCAGTTACCGAATAGTCGAACACGAGCGACTTATCTGCGCCCTCCCCTCTTCGCACCCACTCGCGCGGGAAAAGGAAGTCTCACTTGAGCAGCTTGCCGACGACCCGTTCATCAGTTTTCCGGCCGAAGGAGGCTCCTCTCTGCGGGCCGCCTTGCTCGAGTCCTGCGCACGAGTGGGGATCACACCGAGGATCGTGCAGGAGGCTCCAGATTCCTACACGATTCTTGCCCTCGTGGCGGCCGGTGCAGGTGCCACTCTGACACTTACATCCGTGCAACATGTTCAACCCACCGGTGTGACATATCTGCCGATTGCCGGGGAACCAATCTGGCTTCATGCCGCCATCGCGTGGCGCACTGACAACGCATCACCGGCCCTGGCCCGCGTCCTTGAAGTTTTCGACGAGGTTCTCCCAGGGCCTGTCGCTTAGCGCTATCCCCACCAGCCCGCACTCGATATATCTAGATTTCTAATTGAATGATCGCCCATTGGTATTTGTGTTAGATAGCTGGAGGTCCGTAGCCTTCTCGTAGGAGCTGTTACGAAGGTCACACCCGGCATCCATGCCGGATGCGGCAGCAAGCAGCGCTCCACCCGCCACAGCGACGCTGCCGCCAATGCCGGCAACAGCGAACGCGCTATAGGACACCTCGACGAGAATGAGCCAAGGCCATGAAATTGAATGATCCCCAAGCAGCCAAGGGGCTGGAGGGCAAAGAAGCCTCCGGTTCCGCTGGCCGTGAGAAAATGGGCCGGCTTCCGGCCCTGCGCTGGGCAGAGCTGCCCAAGCCCGTCGGACTCCGTAAAATGCTCGGCCCGGGCATCATCCTGGTAGCCGTCGGCATCGGATCGGGCGAATACATTTCCCACCCTTACATCACCAGCCAGGTTGGGCTGACCTTCCTTTGGGCCGCAGCAGTCGGGCTGGGTCTTCAGTACTTCATCAACACTGAGGTAGCACGCTACACACTCGCCACGGGCGAAACAGCCGTTACCGGATTCACGCGACTCTGGCGCGGCTGGGCTCCGCTGTTTGTCATCATGACCGTAGTTCCATTCGCCTGGCCGGGCTGGATGAGCAGCGCTGCCACCATGGTGACCTTCACCGCCGGCGGGCAGGGAAGTGTCCAATGGATCGCTGTCGGCGGCCTCGTCATCATCGGGCTAGTACTTACCCTCTCGCCGATCGTCTATAAGACGGTGGAGAAGATCGAGTTCCTGAAGGTCATCGCGATCCTGGTCTTCGCCGTCGTGATTATCCTGTTCGTCATCGGCTGGGAACCGTGGGCCGCGCTGCCCGCGGCGGCTGTCCAGAGTGCCGGGCGCATGCCCGAGGGCATCCCGGCAGCATTCCTTGTCACGGCTATGGTCTTCGCCGGTGGCGGGGGCGCGCTCAATCTGACCGTCAGCAACTACATCCGAGATAAAGGCTGGGGCATGGGAGCCCATGCACCGCGAATTGTCTCGCCGATCACGGGCCACGAAGAAGCCGGCTCTGCCACGGGGACGCAGTTTGAAATCACCCCGGAGAGTGAGGGGCACTGGAAGATTTGGTGGAAGAATGCGAAGACCGAACAGTTCTGGTCCTTCTTCGTCATCGGCCTGTTCACCATCGTGATCTTCTCGCTTCTCGCCTACCGGCTGATGCCCGTTGGTAGCTACCAAGGCAAGGGCGACCTGTCGTTCATTCAGGTACAGGCCAACATCATCGGTGAGCAGTTCGGCGGCCCGCTGCAGACGTTCTATCTGCTCATCGGCACCGTTGCGTTGATGTTCGCGAATCTGGCAGTGGTGGATATCGTGGCCCGTGTTGTCGCCGACGTTCTTGCTGTCAGCTACCTTCGTGACCACAAGTTCTGGACCGAAGCAAAAATCTACAGCACATGCGTATGGACCATGATCGTGCTCGGCGTCATCATCCTCAGTGTGGGCGTCACCCAGCCCATCACCCTTCTGGCCATGGCTGCAATCCTCAACTGCGGGGTCATGGTGGTTTACTGCGCACTCCTCATCCGGCTGAACCGCCGCCTGCACAAAGTAGTCCGCATCAATCGCCCGCGCATCGCAGCCCTGGGCATTGCAGTCCTCTTCTACTCAGGGGTTGCCATCTTCACCACGGTCACTCAGATTCAATCCCTCACGGGCGCGTAAAACCATGAGGCGTGACCGGGCTTTGATGCCCGGTCACGCTTCCTGCGCGTTCCCACCACACGAAAGGATGCTTGGCATGAGCACCCCCCAGATCACCTTCATTGGCGCCGGTGCCATCGGCCTCCCCATGGCCGTGCGAGCCGCCGCAGCAGGCGCCGTAACAGCCGTGGATACGTCAGCTGAGCGTCTCGCGGAAGCCCGCTCGCACGGACTCCAGACGTCAGAATCATTGGCTGCAACCTCCCCCGCCGATATCGTGCTGGTCATGGTGGCGACGGCACAGCAGGCCGTAGCGGTCCTGAACGGACCTGATGGCGTCTACGCTACGGCGGACCCCGGAGCCGTCGTCGTCGTCCTCTCCACCCTAGGCCCCGACGCCATGCAGAAGCTGGCGGCCGAACGCCCAGCCGGAGGCCCCGTGCTGCTGGATGTCCCGGTTACCGGAGGAATCCCGGGGGCAGTTGCCGGAACCCTGACCCTTTTTGCCGCCGGAGACCCGGACGCCATCGAGCAAATACGACCCGTGCTGGAGACGATGGGGAAGGTGGTCTTTTCCGGGCCCAATGTCGGCGACGGGCAGTCCTACAAGATCGTCAACCAGCTCCTGGCCACCAGCCAACTGGTAGTAGCCGCTGAAGCCCTCGCCTTCGCCGAACGGCTCGGCCTCGATACCGGCAAGGTCTTCGACGCGGTAAGGGGAGGCGCCGGAGGATCCTGGATGCTGGAAAATTACGGCCCCCGAATGCTCGACACGAACACCGCTGACATCGCGGCACGCGTAGACATCTTCCTAAAGGACGCAGCCCTGGTGGGCGAGACGGCAGAGCGGATTGGCTTTGAAGGCAAGATGGCAACAGCGACTGTCGCCGTCCTGGAACGCGCTGTTGCCTTGGGGCTCGCAGCCCGCGACGCTTCCAGCGTAATCGACGTCTACCGGCAAAAGTGACCCCGCGGGGTACAACCCCCTCACGCGGCAAAGCTTGCTGAGCGAGGGGGGCGTCCCGCTGGCTAGAAGACGATGACCGGCTTGATCGTCTTCCCGCTCTTGGAATCCTCGAAGCCTTGGTTGATATCGTCAAGAGCGTAGTCATTGACGAGCTTCTCGAAGGGAAAACGGCCCTCTTTCTACAGCTGGATCAGCCGTGGAATAAAGACCTGTGGGACGGAGCTGCCCTGGACCACGGTTTTGAAGGTCCAACCTTTCACAAGCGAAGCGCCGATCTCGAAACTGACCTCAGTACCAGGCTTTGCCGCGCCAACCAGAGCAACCGTTCCGCGAACGCCCAGTGAATCGGCTGCCTGACGGAGGAGCGCAGGAATGCCAGTAGTGTCCACCACATAGTCAACTCCGGCGTCAGCTGTGATTTCTCGGAGCCGATCCGCCAGATTTTCCGTCTTTGAGTTTATGACGTGAGTGGCACCGAGCTCGCGGGCGAGCTCCAGGCGGGCATCGTGAATATCGACGGCGATGATGGTGGCACAATCTGCCACCCGTGCCGCCATGACTGCGGCGCAGCCGACAGCGCCCGTGCCGAAAACGGCAAGCGAAGACCCGATTTCAGGCCGGAGCTCATTGAGGACGGTGCCTGCACCCGTGTTGATGCCACAACCGAGTGGACCCAGGTGCTCAAGAGGGACATCCTTGTCAACGCGGACTATGGATTCTTCGACCACGTTTGCGTGGGTGGCGAAGGATGACTGGCCAAAGAAGTGGGACGAAATGGCCTCGCCGTCCTTACTCAGTGCGGTGGCACCGTCCAGACGGCGGCCGCCGAAATCGGCAGCCATCAGGTTCTCACAGTAAGCCATCTGGCCGTTCCGGCAGCGCTTGCAATGGCCGCAGTATGCGGCTGCCAACACCACATGGTCGCCCGGCACCACCGAGACAACCGAGTCGCCGACCTCCTCGACGATGCCAGCCCCCTCGTGGCCGAGAACGGCGGGCAGCGGGGTGGGATAGATTCCATCGCGAACGAGAGTGTCCGTGTGGCAGATCCCGGTCGCAACCATGCGGACTCTGACTTCGTTGTGTCGCAGGGCGTCGAGTTCAAGCTGTTCAATGGTGAATGGTGCGCCGTTCTTGCGCGCGACAGCGGCAGTTATCTGCACTGCAATCTCCTTGTCAATGATGGCCGGGATGAGCAAGCACCCCAAGATTGCGAAACCGCTAATTGCGTTTCGCGCGGCGCTGCGCTCTGGTGCGCGTCGCCCGTCCTATCTGGGTCTGGAGCAACAAGAGGCGCGGCACCGCGAGGTACACGGCAGTGGGGACCACCACAAGGGTCAGTACGAACGCTCGCAGGACCGGATGCCACTGCGGAACCAATGCTCCCAGCGCGCACATCCCCGTGGCCGCCAGCGGAAATATCGCCAACCAGGTCACGACGGCCCTCACATGCACGGATGCCATACCGACGCCCCTGTGATGATGCACGTCGATTTCGTCCGCTGCAAGCAGCGCCTTGCCGTCGTGCTCCACTCAATCTCCAAACGTTTGGTTGGAGTTGATATTACTGAGCACGGCCTTGCAAATGCAAACGACCGGTTGGAGATAAAATGGCGGCATGGCCTGGGACACTGACGCGACACGAAAGAAGATCCTTGATGCAGCCATTGCCGAGTTTTCAGAACGCGGCTTCTCCGGTGCACGCATCCATCAGATATCCCAGAACTCAGCGTGTAATCGCGAACGGATCTACTTCTATTTCGGCGGCAAGACCCAACTCTTCGAAGCGGCATTGACGCACCAACTCGTCACCGCCTTGGACGACCTTCCCGTCATCGGCTCAGGCCCCGAAGCCATTGCCGATTTTGCGGGCCGCTACTTTGACTTTTCCAGAAGCCGGCCAAGTCTCGCACGACTAACTTTCTGGGAGGGTCTCGAACGGGGCCATCCTGTCGGCGCCGAGGGCCGGGCCCTCCATTCGTCGAACAAGGTATCCGAGATCCGTGCCGCGCTCCCCGCAATAAGCGAAGCCGGTGCTGAGGACCTCCTGCTGACAATCGTCACTCTGTGCCATGCCTGGATATCGACCCCGAACGTTCATCTCGTTATTACCGGCGAGCCGGACGAGGAACGCAGGCGCGCAGCCATCATGCGGGTCAGTGAACTGCTGGCTTTCGACGCAGGTACGGACTAGACACCCTGAGCAAATGGCCAGGCAATCGGCCCAGCAAGATACTTGACGCTTCAACTTTCCTGCCCTATATTTAATTGTAGCTTCAAGTATCGATCCTCCAGAAGAACAGAATCCGATGAAAAACCTCCTTGCCCGCGTATTCGGAAAGAAGAACCACATGACGAACCTGACAATCATTGGAAACGGCACCATGGCTCGTGGCATTGCCACCCGCGCCCTCGCCGGCGGCCACACGATTGAGATCCTCGGACAAGACGCGACCAAAGCGCGGAAGCTTGCCACCGAGCTTGGCACCGGCGTCACCTTCGGCACGACGGACGATGCCCCCCAGGGTGACATCGTGGTGTTGGCCGTGCCCTTCGACGCCGCCAAGTCGGTCGTCAGCGCCTATGGCGAAGCTTTGGCCGGCAAGACCATCGTGGACATCACCAACCCCGTGAACTTCGATACCTTCGATTCCCTCGTTGTGGAACCCGGCAACTCAGCCGCCGAAGAAATCGCCCAACTCACGCCGGCAGGTTCGAACGTCGTGAAGGCCTTCAACACGACCTTTGCGGGCACCCTGGTTGCCGGCGAGTCAGGTGGACAGCCACTGGATGTCTTCATCGCCGGAGACAATGCGGGTGCCAACGCGGCCGTCAGCAACCTCGTCAGCGGCGGCGGCATGCGCCCGCTCGTCGTCGGTCCACTCAAACGCGCAAGGGAACTCGAGGGCTTCCAGTTCGTGCTCATGACCATGCAGGCAAACCCCGAGTTCGCCGATTTCAACTGGGACACTGGCCTCTTGGTCACCAAGTAGTTCAACCGGGCGACAGCCCCCGGACACAGGAAGAGGACGACGGCGGGTACGCACCCGCCGTCGTCCTCTTCCTGCGTGAGGTTCACGAATCCTCGCCGTCAGGTGACTACCAGACTGCTAGAAGACAATGACAGGCTTGACGACCGTTCCATTGGCGGAGTCCTCGAAGCCCTGGTTGATCTCACTCAAGGCGTAGTTGCGCATCAGCTTGTCCATGGGGAAACGGCCTTCCTTCCACAACTCGATGAGCTTGGGAATGAATACTTGGGGCACTGAGCTGCCTTGGATCACGGTCTTGAACGTCCAGCCCTTAACCAGGGAGAGGCCGATTTCGAAGGACACCTCTGTCCCGGGTTTTGCGGCGCCTACCAAGGCCAAGGTTCCACGGAGGGCAAGAGCATCGGCCGCTTTGCGGAGCAGTTCCGGACGGGCCGTTGTGTCGATCACGTAATCGGCGCCGCGGCCATCCGTCAGACGAAGGATCTCGTCCGTGAGGTCCGCTTCCTGCGTGTTGATGACGTCCGTCGCTCCGAGTTCCTTGGCGAGATCCAGCCGGGAGGTGTGGATGTCCACTGCAATGATGCGTGCGCACCCTGCCACCCCGCCGGCCATGATGGCACCGGATCCTACGGCTCCGGTGCCGATGACCACGAGCGTACTGTTCAACGCCGGCTTAAGTTCGTTGAGCACCGCACCGGCTCCGGTCTGGATGCCGCAACCCAAGGGTGCAACAACCTCGAGCGGGACGTCGGAACCGACCCGAACGACGCTTTCCTCGACGACGTTGGCGTATGTGGCGAATGACGACTGACCGAAGAAGTGGGAGGAAACCACTTCGCCGTCCTTGCTCAGTGCCGTGCTTCCGTCAGGCCTCCTGCCGCCGAAGTCTGCCGCGAAGAGGTTCTCGCAGTACGCCATCTCGCCGGATCGGCAGCGGTCACATTTTCCGCAATATGCGGCCGCGAGCAGTACATGGTCGCCCGGCTGCACCGTTGTGACGGAAGACCCTATCTGCTCCACAATTCCTGCCCCTTCGTGTCCAAGGACGGCGGGCAAGGGTGTCGGATAGACCTGATCTCGGACGATGGCGTCCGTGTGGCACACGCCAGTGGCCACCATCCTTACGAGCACTTCATTCGGGCGGAGATCGTCCAGCTCAAGTTTTTCAATCGTGAGCGGCTGCCGCGGCTCACGGGCTACTGCTGCGGTTACCTGCATGGTCATGTTTTTCCTGTTCGGATACGTCGGCTGTTGATTCAGAACGGGTACTGCTGGTCGGACTGCTCCACGGTGATCCACTTCAGTTCCGTGAACTCGTTGATGACGGCCCTGCCATCGAACCTGCCGTAGCCGCTGTTCTTCATGCCGCCGTATGGAGCCTGGGCCTCGTTCTGGACGGTTGCCCCGTTGACATGGACGTGTCCTGCCTGAATTCGCATGGCAACCTGCAAGGCCCGGGTGCTGTCAGCGCCGAAAACGGCGGCGGCAAGGCCGTATTCGGTGTCATTTGCCACCTGGACCGCCTCTTCGATGCCAGAGACGCGGACTACCGTGGTGATGGGTCCGAAGGTTTCCTGGTCGTAGATAGACATTTCCGGGCTTACCTTGTCGATGATCGTGGCAGGCATTGCAGCACCGTTGGCACGGTCACCGACTACAAGCTCAGCACCTTTGGCCAGTGCGTCATCGATGAGTGCGTTGATGCGTGCGCCAGACTCTTCGCGGATCATGGGTCCGACGATGCAGGTCTCGTCCGTGAAGGGGTCTCCGGCGCTCAGCTGCGCCGCGCGTGCCGCGAACTTCGCGACAAATTCGTCGGCAACACTCTCATCAACTACGAACCGTTCGGTGGACATGCAGATCTGGCCCTGGTAGAGGAATGATCCGAAGACAGCCGCATTGACGGCGCCGTCGATGTCGGCGTCATCGAGGACGACGAACGGTGCCTTGCCGCCGAGTTCAAGAAGTACGGGCTTGAGGTAGCGGGCAGCCTTTTCGGCAATGATGCGTCCTACTGCTGTGGATCCGGTGAAGTTGATTCGGCGAACCGCCGGATGCGCGATGATCGCTTCCACCACCCGGTCAGAGTCCTCAGCGGTGCTTGTCAGGAAGTTCAGGACACCGGCGGGTACGCCGGCCTCGTGCAAGACCTCCGCAATGATTGCGTGGGTCCGTGGGCTGGTTTCCGAGGCTCGGAAGACCACCGTGTTGCCGCAAACGATGGGATAGGCAAGGGCCCGGGCTGCGAGCACGCCGGCCCCGTTCCAGGGTGCCATGCTGAGGACCACGCCGGCGGGCTGGCGCACAGTCATCGAGAGTGTGCCCGGCTTGTCCGTCGGAAGCGTCTCACCCTGAATCTGGGTGGCAAGTCCAGCGGCTTCGCGGAACAGCTGCGCCGTGAGGAACACATTGAATCCGGCCCAGAGCTGTGCCGCACCAACTTCCGCCATCATCGTTTCGATGAACTCCGGGCCGCGTCGCTCCATGATCTCGGCGGCCTTCAGCATCACGGCGCGTCGTTCGCTGGGACCGGTGGTGGACCATGTGGCAAATGCCTTCGAGGCAGATTCAACAGCATCGAGTGCGTCATTCACATCTGCTGCAGCGCTCTCGGTCACGAGTGCGCCTGTCACCGGGTGCCGCCGCTCAAAAGTCTTGCCTTCGCGGCCGGCACGAGCCTGGTTGTCAATGATGAGTTGCGTTTGCAAGGGGGTCTCCTTAGTTGATGCCGGTCCGGCCGGCATCGGTGTGGTCGGCTATTTGGTTCTTAGTGATGGGTATTGTTGCTGGTCGTATCAGTCGCGGGGGTCTCGCCAGTAGTAGTTCCCCGCGTTGCCGCGTCGGGTAGGCCCGGTACGGTCAGAACGGCTACTACGCCAATGCCGGCGGCGATGGCCCACACGGAGAAGTTGATGAAGTTGCCGAGTGCAGCTGCCACGAGGACGCCACCACCGGAGATCGCCAGTACTGCGCCGATCCGCCCCACGCCCAGCGTGATTCCGAGGGCGGTGGCTCGGGTTGCGCCGGAGAAGTACGTGGCAACGAAGCCGTTTACCAGTATTTGCGCTCCCACTGATCCGAAGCCGACAACTGCCACCAGGGCGTACATGGCCACGAGAGGCATGATGCCTGTTCCCATCAGGACAAGGGCGATTCCGGAGCTGGCAAAGGCGACGGCCGTTACCCGGCGGGGACCGAACCGGTCAGCCAGACGGGAGGACACCAGAACACCTACGACGGCTCCAATGTTGACGGTGAGGAGGAATGTCAGCGAAGAAGCCAGAGAGTACTTGGCGATGATCATGAGCTGTGGCAGCCAGGTGTTCAGCCCGTATACGAGCGTTTGGCCACAGATTCCGGCCAGGCAGAACAGGATCATTGCGCCAAGCAGGCGTCCAGTCAGGAGCGTGCGGAAACGGCCGGGTTCGGGGGCGTCGGTGTGAACCCGTGCCGGCGGCAGCAGGTCCAGCCCGTATTCGGCGACGATGCGTTCCGCGTTGGCCCGGTCACCTTTCGCTGCGAGGAAGGCCGGGGACTCGGGAAGGTATTTGAACAGCAGCGGGACAACGGTGACGAGTGGAATACCGCCCAAGGCGAGCATGCCCTGGAATCCCAGCGACGGCAGGAACGCGAGAGCAAGAAGTGCGGCGAGAATGCCTCCGACAGCGTAGCCGGAGAACATCAGGGCGTTATTGAAGTTGCGTCGGTTCGACTTTGAGAACTCCACGGTAAGTGCGATGGCCGTCGGGATGACACCACCGAGTCCGAGGCCTGCCAGGAAGCGGAACAAACCAAAGAGTTCAGGGGTCGGCGCCCAGGCGGTCAAGAGCATCAGCGAAGAGAAGGCCGCGATGGAAACCATCATGACCTTCCGGCGGCCGACGATGTCGGTGAGGTATCCGATGAGGATGGCGCCAATAAACATGCCAGCCAAGGCGTAGCTGCCGATGGCACCGGTCTCCACCGGCGTCAGGCCCCAGGGCTCGTAAGCCAGGAGCTTGGGAACAATGGCGCCATAGACAACGAGGTCATAGCCGTCGAAGACGATGGCAAGGAAACACAAAAAGATGACGACGGCGGGCGACTTGCGCGGGCGGGCCGACGATGATGATTGGGGGAACGTCATTAGGGGCTCCAGGTGATATACACAACGTTGTGATGTGCCAGAGATAGGTGGGTGACCGTCTGTGATCTGACCCACAATCGAATGTAACATGAAAATGTCGTTCGTCAATAGACGTGTTGCACGTTTAGGGATGCATGACTCACCCAGCTGACACTTAGAGGAGTCTTATGCAGTGGAAACCAAGAGCCCTGATCCTGGACCTGTTCGGCGACTACCTTCGATATGCCGGCAGCGAGGTTCGGCTTGCCGACATCACGGAACTCCTAGCGGTCTTTGACATCGAAGCAGCCACAGTCCGCGTCAACCTTTCCCGCCTACGCAAAGAGGGGTGGTTCACTACGAGGCGCATCGGGCGGGAAACGGTCTACTCACTGACTCCCCACATGCTTGAGATCCTCAACGAGGGGCGAGAGCGGATCTTCCGACGTCGGGACGAGACCTGGCAGGGGCGCTGGACCATGGCCATCTACCAAGTCCCAGAAGCCGAACGTGCCGTCCGTGAACAGCTCCGAAAGCAACTCGCATGGCACGGGTTTGGCCAGCTGTCGCCATCAACCTGGCTGAGCCCACACGACCTCATCTCCGAGGTCCGCGAAATCGCCGCCGAGAACCCGCTGGCCAAGGTGGATGCGCTTTGGTGCGGAACCGGCGACCTGCAGGAGGACAGGGGGCTCGCCGCCCGCTGCTGGGATTTGGATCAGCTGGGCGCCGACTACCGGCACTTCATCCACAACTACGCCGCTCTGGATAACGAGGGTGTAAATGCGGACAAGGACGGTCGGACGGCCCTCATCGAACGGATGCATGTCATCGGCGACTTCCGCCGCTTCCCGTTCCGTGATCCTTACCTGCCCCGCGAACTGCAGCCCGATAGCTGGCCCAGCAGTGAGGCCTACACCCTGTTCGGTGCCGTGCACCGCCAGCTCGGGCCCGCAGCCACGGAATTCATCTCCAGCATCATCGGCCAGTCCGTGGGGCAGGGCCAGGAGGTAGCGTCGTAGACACGACCCCCGCCGGCCATTGAGAAACATGTAACAAATAGTTGACGTTCAGCGCAGATTGGTTACATAATTGCAGTGAGACCTTTCTCACCGATTTTCCAAACACTAGAAGGTGGCATCGATGGCACTTCGCGTAGCCTGCATTGGCGGCGGTCCCGGCGGACTGTTCTTCTCAACCCTGTTCAAGCAAACCGTTCCCGACGCCGACGTCGTACTCTTTGAACGGAACCAGGCCACGGACGCCTTCGGCTTCGGCGTGGTCTTCTCCGACGCAACACTGAATCGGATCAATGATGCCGATTCTGTTGTCCGGGACGGACTCCGGGACCACGGCACGCACTGGGACGACATCGAAGTCTGGCTCAAGGGTGAGCGGAAGTCCTTTGCAGGCAACGGTATGGCCGCCATCTACCGAAAGACCCTCCTGCAGCTGATGCAGGAACGGGCAGCGGAAGCGGGTGTGGACATGCGGTTTGGCCAGTATGTGCCGGACCTGTCACAGCTCGCAGACTTTGACCTGATCGTCGGCGCAGATGGCGCCAACTCATCGACCCGCGAACAACTCGGCGAAGGCCTGGGCCACACAGCCGAGACGGCCGCGGCCAAATTCATCTGGTTTGGCACCAGCCACAAATTCAAGGGCATGACCTTCCTCCACCGGAAGAGCGAGTTCGGCAACTTCGCTGTCCACGGCTACCCGATCAGTAAGGACCTGAGCACCTTCATTGTCGAAACCGATGAGGAAACGTGGCGCCGGGCCGGCCTGGACGAATTCGATGTCAGCCAGCCGCCGGGCCCGTCGGATTTGAAGACGCAGCGGTTCCTCGAAAAGCTTTTCGCCGAGGACATTGCCGGTGAGCCGCTGGTGGCCAACAGCTCCCGGTGGGCGAACTTCCGCACCCGCAGGACCCAGTCCTGGCACAAGGGCAACGTCGTCCTGCTCGGCGACGCCGTGCACACCGCGCACTTCTCCGTAGGGTCCGGCACCAAAATGGCCATGGAAGACGCCATCACCCTCGTCCGGGAAGTCGCAGCCCACCAGGACGATCTCGAAGCTGCCTTCACCAACTATGAAGCCGAGCGCCAGCCGCAGGTTGCCAAAATCCAGAACCAGGCACGCGGTGGACTGAGCTGGTGGGAACACTTCGGTAGGTACTACGACTCCTTCGCCCCCACCCAGTTCACCTTCCACTTCTTCTCCCGCAGCATCGACATCGACAAGATCCGCCAGCGTGACCCGGATCTGGTTGCGTCCACGGAGCAGGACTGGCTGGCCCGGCATGCCCACACACCACTGGAAACACCACTCGACGCCGGATCAATCCGGTTCGGCGGGCGCTTACTCTCTCTGACCCAGCAGGATGGCCAGATCGTCCTGACCGGCACAGGGGGCAGTATCGCCCTGGTCACCGACTCGGACTCGGCCGACGCCACCACAGGACTGCTTCTGACCGCACCGGATACTGAAGAGGACTTGGCAACTGCCTTTGCACAATTGCCAGCCCAGGCTGCCGCCGTTGTCATCCAAGGCGGCAATCCATTCACCCGCATCCTCCTTTCGGAGGAAGCCCGGCTTGGACGCGGCCTCACAACTGTCATCGTCGATGACCGCGGACCGGCATCGAACCTGACACTGGTGCTCTCCGGCCGAGCTGACGCTGTTGCCACCGCAAACGTGGAGGCCACCGATGCATAGCCTGACTCCCCTGTTCGCCCCGAGCGGCATCATCGTCGTTGGCGCCTCCTCCAGCCCCGAGAAGCTCGGCGCAGTCATGGCGCAATCACTCTCTAACTACCCGGGTCCCGTGGAACTCGTGAACAGCCGCGGCGAAAACGGCATGCACACCAGCATCGCTGCCGCCGCAGCCGCCATCCCCGGCGGCCCCGACCTGGCAGTCCTCTGCGTTCCTGCCGCCGCCACTGCCCAAGCGCTGCGTGACAGCGCTGCCAATGGCGCCAGGGCCGCATTGGTTTGCGCCGGCGGTTTCGCCGAAGCCGGCGGTCCCGGCGTCGAATTCGCACACCAGGTGGAGGCTGCTGTCCGTGACACCGGCATCCGGCTGCTCGGCCCGAACACGTCCGGCTTCTTCGTTCCCCACCGCAACCTGCGCGCCAGCTTCGTGCCCGGCGTCGCCGAACTGGAACCGGGTTCGGTGGCAGTCGTCGCGGCCAGCGGCGGTGTGAACCACGTCCTGGCATTCCACCTCCAGCGCTCCGGCGCCGGAGTCAGCCTCGCCGTCGGCATAGGTGCAGGCACGGACATCACCGCACCCGACGTCCTCGACTACCTGATCACTGACGAACAAACAAAGGCTGTAGCACTCCACTTGGAAACGGTGTCAGACGGGCCTGCCCTCATCGACGCCGTCTCGCGCCTCAGTGCGGTCAAACCTGTTGTCGCTCTGGTGGTTGGCCGCAACGATGTCTCCGAGTTTGCACATTCCCACACCGGAGCGCTGGCCACCTCCTGGCGCACCACACGTGCTGTCCTCAAGCAGGCAGGCGCAGTGATCGTCGACGACGAGAACCAGCTGGTTGCTGCTGTCACCGCGCTGGCGGGGCGCCGGCTAGCGCCGGCTGCAGACCCAGGAGTCGGTCTCATCACCGGACAGGCCGGACCGGGCCTGCTGATCGCCGATGCCCTCCACAGCGCGGGCGTGACGCTGCCGCGTTTGGCGCAGCACAGCCAGGACATCATCGGCACGTTGCTGCCACCTTTGACCTTTCAGGCCAACCCCGTTGACACGGGCCGGCCGGGACCCGGATACGAGAAAATCGTTGCGGCCGTGGCCAACGACCCGGCCATTGACGTCGTCGCCGTTTACGGGCTGACCGAACCCGTAGCGGACCTGCCACTCGCCGTCGCCAATTCCGGCGTGGCCGGCACGATGCCCTTCGTGATCGGTGTGGACGGGCCCGAAGGCGACCTCGAACGCGCACGGAAGTCAGCTCAACAACATGAGCTGCCTTTGATTTCGGGACCAACATCGCTGGCCCATGGCCTCACCGCCCTCGTGAACGACTCCCGGGGACAGTTCGTCCGCGCCGTGTCAGCTCAGCGTCACTTCACGTGGCCGGACCTGAACGGACCGTGGGATGAGAACCGTGCCAAGGAGCTCCTCGGCGCCCTTGGCATCGCCACGCCCGCTCGGCGCCGCTGCAGCACCCGTGCTGCTGCCCATGAGGCGCTGGCTGAACTGGCGACACCTGTCGCCGTAAAGCTGCTCGATGCCGCCGTCCTGCACAAGACCGAGATCGGCGGCGTGCACCTCGGGGTCAACTCCGCCGAGGCCATGGACCGCGCCCTGGACGGCCTTGAGGCCGCCGGAGCCCGCGAGTTCCTGATCGAAGCCATGGCCCCGTCCGGGGTGGACCTGGTTGTCGGTGTTCGCCGTGACCCCGTGTTTGGACCGATCGTGGTTCTTGGTTTGGGAGGCACCGCGGCCGAGGTCTTCGCCGATATCGCCATCCGTTCCGCTCCCCTCTCGGACCAGGCAGCAGAGGGCATGCCCAACGATCTGCAAGCCCGCGAACTCTTGTATGGCTTCCGCTCCGGGCCAATGCTGGATACAACGGAACTGGCTGGCGTTTTGATCAAACTCGGCGATGCCCTCGTCTCCAATGACGCCATCGCTGAGATCGAAATCAATCCCCTGCGCCTGACCCACCACGGACTCGTGGCGCTCGATGCCGTAGTTATCAATGTCGAGGAGGACAAGAAATGACAAGCCACACCAGCGAGGGCACCACCCCCTGGCCAGCCGACCTGGCCGCGGAGTTCCGCGCCAAAGGCTACTGGGAGGACCGCGCCCTGGGCAGCTACATCCTCGAAACAGCCGACCGGTTGCCTCACAAGATCGCAATCGTCGACGGTGACGTGCGGCTCACATACGCCGAACTTGCCAACAGAATGGATGCCGCCGCCGAACGCCTCCTCCAGTTGGGGCTGAAAGCGGACGACCGCATCATGGTCCAGCTGCCCAACGGCTGGCAGTTCGCGCTGCTGACCCTGGCATGCTTCCGCGCCGGCATCATCCCGGTCATGGCGCTGCCGGCACACCGGCAATACGAACTGTCCTTCCTGACGGAGCTCTCTGAGTCCCGGGCCATCGCCGTCCCGGATGTCATCAAGGACTTTGATCACCAGGCCATGGCCGAAGAACTTGCGGCATCCATTCCTGCTCTGGAGATCATCCTCGTTTCCGGTACGGCAAAGCCACTCAACGTACGGCTCGAGGAGATTTTGGCACCACTAAAGGACGTCTCGGCTACCCGGGCACGGCTGGACGCCGCCGCTCCTTCACCGGACTCACCCGCACTGTTCCTGCTCTCCGGCGGCACCACCGGCCTGCCCAAGCTCATCACCAGGACCCACAACGACTACGCCTACAACATCAAGGCCTGCTCCATCCCCACCGCCGTCACCGAGGACACCGTTTACCTCGGGACCCTTCCCGCCAGCCACAACTTCCCGCTGGCCTGCCCCGGAATCCTCGGCATCCTGTTCGCCGGCGGCCGAGTGATAATGCTGCCTAGCCCCGAACCACGCAAAGCCTTCGCCGCAATCGAACGTGAGGGAGTGACACTTTCGACCGCAGTCCCGGCCGTGGCCCAGCGGTGGATCGAATACCAGCAGGAAACCGGCAGCAGCCAACTCGCCACCCTCGAGGTCCTCCAGGTGGGCGGCTCCCGGCTGCCGGACGAAATCGCCCGGAAGGTCAAGCCCGTCCTAGGCGCCACGCTGCAGCAGGTGTTCGGCATGGCCGAGGGACTCATCAACACCACCCGGCTGAACGACCCCGAAGACGTCATCTGCACCACACAGGGCCGCCCCGTCTCCGAAGCCGACGAAGTCCGGATTGTGGACGAGTCCGGTAAGGACCTCCCCGACGGTGTCCCCGGATCCATCCTGACCCGCGGTCCCTATACCCCACGCGGCTATTACCGCGCGCCCGAAGCGAACGCCCGTGCCTTCACCCCGGACGGCTGGTACGCCAGCGGGGACATCGTAGAGCGCCGCCCCGACCGAAACCTGATTGTCCAGGGACGCGACAAGGACATGATCAACCGAGGCGGCGAAAAGATCTCCGCCGAAGAGATCGAAAGCCTGGTCTACCGGATCGAAGACGTCACCATGGCGGCTGCGATCGCGATGCCGGACCAGGTCCTCGGGGAACGGCTCTGCCTCTACATCACGGTCAAACCCGGGACCGAAGTCACCCTCGAACAGATCCAGGACCTGCTGCGCCGCACCGGCGTGGCAGCCTTCAAAATCCCTGAACATCTCGTCGTCGTAGACGAACTACCCACCACCAAAGTGGGAAAAATCAACAAAAAGGACCTCCGCGCCGACATCGCCGAACGCCTGGCGGCTGCCGGCTCCCAAGGAAATTAGGACTGTCATGACCGAGAATCTTACGCATGCCTCCGTTGCCGCCAACCAGCCTGTTCCGGAACCGACCGCAGAAGAGGCTGCCCAGCTCAAAGAGCTGTACACGGATTTCCAGACCGAGAACCTGATTCCGTTGTGGACGCAGATCGGGGATCTCATGCCGATGGTTCCGTCGCCTAAAGCCGTGCCGCATGTGTGGCGCTGGAGCGACCTGTACCCGCTGGCTGCCCGCGCGGGCGATCTGGTGCCGGTGGGCCGCGGCGGGGAACGCCGCGCCATTGCCCTCGCCAACCCGGGGCTGGGCAACACCCCGTACGCCACCCCGACGCTGTGGGCCGCGATCCAGTACCTGGGCGCCCGGGAGACCGCGCCGGAACACCGCCACTCCCAGAACGCCTTCCGGTTCGTCGTCGAGGGCGAGGGCGTCTGGACCGTCGTGAACGGTGACCCGGTCCGGATGTCGCGTGGAGATTTCCTGCTGACCCCGGGCTGGAACTTCCACGGCCACCACAACGACACGGATGAGCCGATGGCCTGGATCGACGGGCTGGACATCCCGTTCGTGCATTACGCCGACGCCGGGTTCTTCGAGTTCGGCACCGAGCGCGTCACGGACGAGGCCACCCCGCACATCTCCCGCTCCGAGCGGCTCTGGGCCCACCCGGGCCTGCGCCCGCTCTCGGGCCTGGATGACACCACCAGCTCCCCCATCGCGGCGTACCGGTGGGAATACACCGACCGCGCCCTGACCGAGCAGCTACTCCTGGAGGACGAGGGCCACCCGGCCACCGTGTCCCAGGGCCACGCCGCCGTGCGTTTCACCAACCCGACGACCGGCGGGGACGTGATGCCCACCATCCGGGCCGAATTCCATCGCTTCCGTGACGGCGCCTCCACCGAGGCCCTGCGCGAGGTGGGCTCCAGCGTCTGGCAGGTCTTCGAAGGCCGTGGCAGTGTTGTGCTGAACGGCGAGACCCGGAACCTGGAAAAGGGCGACCTGTTCGTGGTCCCGTCCTGGGCCGAATGGTCCCTGCAGGCCGAGACCGGGTTTGACCTGTTCCGCTTCAGCGACGCCCCCATTTTTGAACGGCTGAATTTTAACCGCACCTACACCGAAGGACGCAAGAACGCATGAGACTCCTCACCCTCCGCACTGAAAACGGCACCAAGGCTGTCCGCCAGGACGGCGACACGCTGACCGAAATTGAAGGGTTCTCCGACGTCGGAGCCCTGCTGAAGGACCCCTCCTGGGAGTCCATCGCCGCCGCTGCCACAGGCGCCACCCACCCGGTCGAGGGCGCTGACCTGGACGCCGTTGTTCCCGCACCGGGCAAGATCATCTGTGTGGGCCACAATTACCGCAACCACATCAAGGAAATGGGCCGGGAAGTCCCCGAGTACCCCACGCTGTTCGCCAAGTACGCCGAATGCCTGATCGGCCCGGACGATGACCTGGCCCTCCCGCAGGAATCCGACACGGTGGACTGGGAGTCCGAACTCGCCGTCGTCATCGGGAAGAAGGGACGCCGGATTTCCGAAGCCGACGCGCCCGCCCACATCGCCGGTTACGCCGTGCTGAACGACGTGTCGATGCGCGACTACCAGTTCCGCACCATACAGTGGCTGCAGGGCAAGACCTGGGAAAAGTCCACCCCGTTCGGACCGGCCCTAGTCACCAAGGACGAGTTCAGCGGCGGCCTCATGACCACCGCGGTCGACGGCGAGATCCAGCAGTCCACGCCCACCAACGACGTCGTCTTCACCCCGGAGTTCCTGGTCTCCTATATCTCCACCATCATCACGCTGAACCCGGGCGACGTCATTGCAACAGGTACCCCGGGCGGTGTGGGCCACGCCCAGGACCCCAAGCGTTACCTGCAGGAAGGCCAGATCCTGGTCACCACCATCGAAGGCCTCGGCCAGCTGAACAACCGCGTGGTCAAGGAATCCTGATGGTCGCACGCCACGACCAAACGACGGACCCGCAGCTGCTCGAATCGCTGCTGCAGGCGCGCCGCGGGACCGCGTTCTTCGCACGAAAGCTCAACGAGCTCTCGGACGCGGACCTCGACGGGCCCTCGCTGCTGCCGGACTGGACCCGCCGCCACGTGACCGCGCACATCGGCTACAACGCCCGGGCCATCGCACGGCTCATTGAGTGGGCGGCCACCGGGGTGGAAACACCCATGTACGCCTCCCCCGAGATCCGGGACCACGAAATCAATTTCGGGGCAACCCTGCCGCCGATTGCGTTGCGGCACCTCTTTGACCACTCAGCGGTGCACCTGAACGTGGAATGGCGCGACCTGCCCGCCGAGGCATGGCTCCACAAGGTCAAAACAGCCCAGGGCCGGACCGTCCCGGCCGAAGAAACCGTGTGGATGCGCACCCGCGAAGTCTGGACCCACGCCGTTGACCTGGACAACGGCGCCACATTCACCGACATCCCGGTCCCGGTCCTGACACGCCTGCTCACGGACATCACCTCCGCCTGGGCAACCCGCGGCACCGACACCGGGTTGCTGGTTCGGGTCACGGACCAGCAACCGGAACTGGAGTTCGGCAGCGACGGCCCCGAGGCACCCCTGGTGGTCTCCGGAACACTTGCCGGCGTGGTCCGCTGGGCAACAGGCCGCGGAACAGACGGCGTCACCGCAACAGGCACAGCCGGCGCTCCAAATAGTGCGACCGGGGCACCGCTCGGGTTGCCCGAGGTGCCCTCGGCACCGAAATGGATTTAGCAGCTCCAGGGCGCAGCCGCGGCAACGTCACTACGAAGGGCTTTTGCGATGACGAAAATTCTAATTATTGGACCTCCCGGCTCGGGAAAAGGCACGCAAGCAGAATGCATTTCCGAGCGCCTCGGCGTCGTGGCCATTTCCACCGGCGACATCTTCCGCGCCAACGTCAAGGGCGAAACGCCGCTTGGTATCGAGGCGAAGAAGTACATGGACAACGGGGACTTTGTTCCGGACAGCGTCACCAACAAGATGGTCCGTGACCGCCTCAGCGAGTCCGACGTCGAAGGCGGCTTCCTCCTGGACGGTTACCCGCGCACCACGGCGCAGGTGGACTACCTCGACGGGATCCTCGCCAACAGTGAAGAGAAGCTCGACGTCGTCCTGCAGCTCACTGCCGACGACGAAGAACTCGTCCACCGGCTCCTCGGCCGTGCCAAGGAGCCCGTCCGGAGCGACGACAACGAAGCTGTAATCCGCCACCGGCTGGACCTGTACCACGAGCAGACCGAGGCCGTTGTGGCCAAGTATGCCGAGCGCGGCATCCTGACCCAAGTTGACGGCATCGGCGGCATCGACGAGGTAACAGACCGCGTCATGCAGGCGATCAAAGGAGCCCAGGCAGTTTAGCCAAATCCCTCCATGCCTCATTTCACGGCTCCACATGGTGCAAGGAGGACACGCTCAGAATCATCCGATCGAGTCGGTAACCAAGAACGGCGCCCGGCACCCGTTTGTGCGGGTTCCGGGCGCCGTGCTTTGTCTTGAGGCTGCCTGCTGCTT
>NZ_JBTNDX010000037.1:0-31249 GCF_054510755.1 Pseudarthrobacter sp. MDT3-1
CGTATTTCTCCAGTGCATCGACGGCCCAGCGGACGGCCCGGCTGGTCAGGATCGCCCGCTTCCCGGCCAAGGGATGTTCTTCGCTGAAGACTTTCCTGGGGCAATGTTCGTCGGGGCAACGCCACAGCCGCTTGGCCCACGCGAGCCGGACGGGCCGCCCGAAACACGGGATGTCATGAAGACGGATCTGTCGCCGGCCGTGGCCCACAGCGACGACACCACAGGCGGGGCAACCATTGATGGTTTGTTCGGTTTCGACATGGACAATCAGGCCGGTGTCGGCCTCGGCGACGGAGGTGATATGCACGCCGGGGACACCCAGAAGGGTATCGGCACGCTCACACCACCGCCCGGCGGCGCAGGAAGTAAAGTGGGACAAGTCAGGGTCTCTTTTGAAATTGGAAGCTTGGTCGCTACCAATTCAAAGAGGCCCTGACGCATCTCTCCCGCCGCCACGCCGGACCCACCCCAAACCGAAAACTCAGCGGAACCAACCACGCTTAGAGACGAAGGGCCCGAAAACGGCATTTTGCTTTTGTGTGAACGGTATTGATGCGAACGTGGACCGAGAATGGTCCGCTGATGCCAGCGGGTCTACCCGAGTCTTGAGATGATTTCTGTTCCGGCGTAAGGAGCCGGCGGAAGGTTCAGGAAAAACCTGACCTGCCCACTGGAGTAGCAGCAGGGGCGCTCGTTGGCGAACGACGCGATGTGCATATGAATTGGTGTGAGCAGAAGGTCGGAATCCCGGCCCACCTGCCCAACTTCGAGGGTCACGGCACCAGGTTGAAGTACTGGGCGGTGCCGATTTGCTCTGCATCGTACCGAGCTCTGACCCACTCGACGATTCTTGCGGACTCGCCACGGCCTTCAAGCGTCAAGGGAGGTAGTTCCTGGATGACCAGTGCGCCCACTTGTCTGTCGTCCACCATTGTCTGAAACTGTTCGAGTGTGGGAAACGGATCCGTGCCATCAAAGCCACCAATGGGTAGCATCGATCGTTTGCTCTCCAGTTGGTAATTCGCTGCTGTCTCTGATCCCACCATGGCGGCTGCCCAGGTTGTGCTGGTGGGTGTTTCGAGGAGCCGGGAAACGACTCCCGTTTCCGGTAGTTCACCAAACATCACTGCCACGAAGCTTGGCGGCACATTCGATCCCAATTGCTGGCGATCAGGATGGTCCGTTCGGATGCCCAGAATACTTGGCCCAGCGACGACTCCTGCACCCGCGTGCGGGCTTAGGACTGTATTGACCGACCACAGCACTGGCCCAGCCATCAGTGTGACTGCGAGGAGGCCCGTGGAGATGGTTCGAAGGACAGGCTTAGGTGGAGGAACGAGCTGAAGCGCGATAGTGATTGACCACAGGACCAGGACAATTTGAGGGCCCACTGGGAAATCAGCAGTCGAGCGAACGGCGGAAAGGAAGCCGAGGACCATGGTGCCGAGGAGCGCGACGGCCAGCGCTAACCGAATATTCCGGAGGCTCCGCAGGCGGTACATGTGCATGAGACCTATGGCAGCGAGGCCACACAACGGGGGGATTGCCGTGAGTGCGTAATAGGGATGGACGATGCCAGACATGAAGGCGAGCACGATGGCGGAGCACAAGAACCAGACTCCACAAAGTACGAGGAATGCACGATACGGCCTGCTGCCACTACGTCGTCGCACATGCCAGATGGCAATGCACAGCCCAGCGATGGCGAGCGGCAGAAACCACCCGAACTGTCCGGTGAACTGCGGCTGGAGGAACCGTTGGAACCCTGGCTCCAGTTTTTCCGCTAAGTCGACCGCTGCGGGAGACATGGTGCGGCTGGCGTCCTCGCCGGTAAGGCGATCCAAGCCGTTGTAGCCCAGCGTCAGTTCCACCGCACTGTTGAGGCGTGATCCTCCAACGAAAGGACGACTTGAAGAAGGGGTCAGTTGCACAAGCACGAACCACCAGCCCCCCGCAATGGCAGCCGCGAGAAGGGCGCCCGAGAGATGAAGCATGCGCTTTGCGAAGGGTGCAGTGGCGAACATCAGGTAGGCCACGCCAACAGCTGGCAGCACCAGTGCTACTTGCAGCTGCTTGGTTAGCAAAGCGGCCCCGGTGAGGGCCCCTGCCAAGATAAGCCACCGGGGGCTGCTACGGCGGATTGATTCCAGCGCCGAGTAGGCCACTCCGATCATCAGTAGCGTGAGCAGTGCATCCGGGTTGTTGTAGCGGAACATTACCGTTGCCACCGGCGTCACAGCGAAAAATGCCGCTGCCAGCAGTCCGCTGGCCGCGCTGACATAAGATTGTACCATCCGGTAAAGCAAATAGACGCTCGCGACGCCCATGACTGCTTGTGGTACCAAGATGCTCCAAGGACTCAGACCAAAGGCCCACACAGAAGCGGACATCACCCAAAGGCTGAGCGGAGGCTTGTCCACGCTTATTGCGTTGCCGGGGTCAGAAGAGGAGAAAAAGAAAGCTGTCCAGTCCTGAGAACCTGCCATGGCTGCCGCAGAATAGTACGAATTCGCCCAGCCGTTATGATCCAGGCCCCACACATATAGCAGGCTTGTGACGGCCATAAGCGCCCATAGCGCTCCACGGTCCCACGACGGCCGAGTCAGTCGTCCGGAGAATCGACGCCGTTCATTGGGTGTGCTCGCGGCAGGGGGCATTTCCGTCGAAATCTGATTGGAACCCATCGGGCCGTCGGTTGAAGCCTTCAAGCGACTGGCGCCGTTTTGACGCCAGGGGATGCAACTTTGGAAGTGCCCTCCGAGCTGCGAACACGGAATACCCAGATCCGTAGCAGCGCAAAGCGCATGAGCGTCGCGAGGACATTGGCAGCGGTGAGGGTCACGAGCTCCATGCTAGACGAAGAGTTTGGCGAGATGGCATGGAGGACCAACAGGGATGACGAAGTGATTGACCAAGCCAAAGCGAACACTACCAAGCCTTGGAACTGCTGGGTGAAAAGTTTCTCTGGCCCATTGATACCGAATGTGAAGCGGCGGTTGGCCGCCGTATTGCCAACGGCGGTCAGGAGGAGAGCCAAGAAATTGGCCTGCTGTGCCCCAAGGGGGCCTTGGAATAGCATGAACAAAAGAGCGAAGGCCATGGTGGAAATGGTTCCCACCATGCCGAACCTAATCACCTGACCAAAGAAGCTAGGCCGTGACTGGGGAACGATAGGACGCCGTCCTAGCTCGGCGTAGATTGCTTGAACGGGAATCGAGCCCCTTACCAAGGAACCTGCGACGCGGATGAGTCCGCGGACGTCATCGATCGCAGTCTGCCGGATGTCCACTCGGCTGTCGGGGTCATCTACCCAGTCCACTGGAATCTCATGAATCCGAAGGCCCGATCGTTCCGCGATAATCAGGAGCTCAGTATCAAAGAACCAGCCGTTGTCCTCCACATGAGGAAGTAATCTTCTGGCAACATCTGCGCGGATGGCCTTAAATCCACACTGCGCATCGGAGAACCGCACCTGCATGGTGCGTTTCAGTAAAAAGTTGTACGAGCGGGAGATGAACTCGCGCTTCGGACCGCGGCTGACGCGGGAGTTTTGACCGAGTCGTGTGCCGATGGAGATATCGGAATGGCCGGATAGCAGGGGCGCGACCAACGGGGGCAGGGCCGCAAGATCTGTCGAGAGGTCTACATCCAAATAAGCCAGAACTTCAGCTTCGGATGCGCTCCAGGCATCGCGAAGAGCGTGGCCCCGTCCCTTAGCGTTTAGACGTCGATAAGATACGTTGGGCAAGGCTTCGGCCAAGCGAGTGGCAATACTCTGCGTATTGTCTGTGCTGGCGTTGTCAGCAATTGTAATTTTCCATGTTGATGGCATTTCGAGTGTCAGATAGTTCGCGAGCGTAGTGATGCTCTTTTCGAGTACAGTTTCCTCATTGAAAACCGGTACAACAATTTCAAGCGCCAGGCCCCCATGGCTAGGTTTCATAATGTGTATGCTATAGACACGCGTGGGGGCCTGGCTAGCAGTAAGTGGGAACTTGGGGAAATACTTATGAATTACTTGGGTAATCCTTGATGGATTGGTTTGCTGCCGTACCGGGCCTCGCAGGGGCAATCGCAGTACTCATGATACCCGGGCTACTTTTGGGCTGGACGCTAGGGCTTCGGCACGTTTGGGTGATTTCACTTGCACCCGTCCTGACGGCGTCACTCGTAGCAGTTTCCACGCTTGCCTGTTGGTGGTTGCGGGTTGACTGGAATATCGCCGTGTTCGCTGTTGCAACGGTGATGCTGGCTGGCCTCGTTCTCGTCGCAGCCTCCTTGGCTCGCAGATGTTGGCCGAGAAGTCTTGCCTGGTCGAGCGTTGATCAGGGATCAGGCGTCGGGTACGGGCTTGCTCTCGTGACCAGCGGATCCCTGCTGAGCCTGCGCTATGTGCAGATTGTCGAGCATCCGGGCAATGTCAATCAGGGCATAGATACACCTTTCCACCTCAATTTGGTACGGCACATCCTGGATTCCGGCGATGGATCGCCATTCGCCGTACGCTCTCTGATGGGCGAATCGTCCGGACTGTACCCGCAGATCTGGCACGCGCTGGCGGCTTTGATTACTGAAGCGACGCGATTGCCTTTGGTTGAAGCGGTCAATGCGCTCAACCTTGCGATAGTGGCCGTCGCTTGGCCGCTTGGAGTCCTGCTACTGGTCCATATGGTGATTGGCCCAAAAGTTATTGCACTGCAGTGCGCTGCCGTTGCCAGCGCTGGCTTCTTTGCCTTCCCGTTCACCGTGATGCAGAGCCAGAAGAGCGACTTCGGTCCGCTCTTTCCTTACATGCTGTCGGTGGCTCTTTTACCTCCCCTCATCGCAGTTCTGGCAACGGGCCTGAGATTCGGCAAGACTAGCCTCATGCCATGGCCTTTGGCTGCAATTACGGTAGCCATAGGTCTTCCGGGACTGGTCCTTACGCATATGTCTGGAGTGGTCGCTCTTGTAGGGCTTTCATCCATGTTCGCTGTTATGGCAGCGTGGCGGTCGTTCCGGACCCTCAAGAAACAAAAGTCGGATCTCTACGCATACTTGAAGTGGACAGCGATTTGGGTCAGCCTATTCAGCGCCGGTCTGGTGATCTGGGCTGTGGTGCGGCCTTGGACCTCCACGTGGGACCCATTCGACTCGCTTCCGGTCGCCGCTGGGAGCGTCCTCGTAAATTCGCCAACCCATGGCAATATCCAATGGGTGCTCGCCGCATTAACGCTCCTTGGGACTGTGATCCTGCTCCGGCGACGTGCTGAGTGGTGGTTCCTGGCGTCCTATACTGGTGCGTTTGTGCTCTACGTAGTCTCTGCGGCGGTTCCAGATCCAATTTTTAGACAGATTGTTATTGGCGCTTGGTATGGCGATCCACCTCGCCTAGCTGCGCTCTTGCCCATGTTTTGGGCGGTTCTTGCCGGAGCAGCAGGTGGATGGATAGTCGACCGCTTTTCAAACAATGGGATCAAGTGGGCGGTTTCAATTGGTATCACCGCTCTGGCGGCATCCATCATTATCTGGCCGACGAATTCCGACACGACGCCTGGCCGAGAACGCACCTACGCTCTAGATGAGTCTTCACCTCTGTTGACTCCGGACGAGCTCGAATTGTTGAAGCGGCTCAGTTTCCATGTACCGGAGGGCGCTGTCGTGGCCAATAACCCATGGGATGGAAGTTCTACGGCATATGCAATAGCGGATCGTCGCGTTCTGTTTGCCCACGCTTATACGGGTTCCAACGAGGACAGGCTGCTGGCATCGAAGAAGCTTAATCAAGCTCGTTCGAATTCCGAGGTGTGCGCGGCAGCCAGGCGGGAGAACGTTCGATTCCTCCTCGATTTCGGCGGGCGCTACATTGATCCGGAACGCAAGGAAGTCAATGACTTCCCAGGCTTGGACGGTGCAGAAAGTTCACCGGCCTTCGTCAAGGTTGACCAGCAAGGCGCGGCGGTCCTCTACAGATTTGTCGGCTGTGGCACCTAGAAGTACGACAGGACCACACAGAGATGGTCTCGCTGCGAAGCACGACGTCAGGGACCTACACCCGCCGCCCCGCCTCCATCGCCTAGACTTGTCCACGATGTCTAGATTATTTGGAACAGATGGTGTCCGGGGCCTGGCTAACGGCCTGTTGACTGCCGAGCTGGCGATGAACCTGGCCCAGGCGGCCGCCGTCGTGCTTGGTCATGACCGCAATACCAGTGGCACCCGGCCCCGCGCCGTGGTGGCGCGTGACCCGCGCGCCAGCGGGGAATTCATCGCCGCCGCCGTTGAGGCGGGGCTCTCCAGCTCAGGTATCGACGTCTACGACGCCGGGGTTCTCCCGACGCCGGCCGCGGCCTACCTCGTGGCAGACCTCGACGCCGACTTCGGCGTCATGATCTCGGCGTCGCACAATCCTGCCCCTGATAACGGCATCAAGTTCTTCGCGCGCGGCGGCCAGAAACTTCCAGATGACGTGGAGAACGCCATCGAGGAGCAGATGGGTAAGGAGCCGCAGCGGCCCGTCGGCAGCGACGTGGGCAGGATCCAGCGCTTCTCCGACGCCGAGGACCGTTACATCGTCCACCTCTTGCAGACGCTCCCGCACCGCCTCGACGGGCTGAAAGTTGTCCTGGACTGCGCCCACGGGGCCGCCAGCGGCTGCTCACCCCAGGTCTTCAAGGACGCCGGCGCTGACGTCATCGTCATTGGCGCGGAGCCGGACGGCCACAACATCAACGACGGCGTGGGCTCCACCCATCTCGGTCCGCTCAAAGCCGCCGTGCTGAAGCACGGAGCAGACCTCGGCATCGCCCACGACGGCGACGCCGACCGCTGCCTCGCCGTGGACCACGAAGGCACAGAGGTGGACGGTGACCAGATTATGGCGATCCTGGCCGTCGCCCTCAAAGCCTCAGGCAAGCTCATCGACGACGTCCTGGTGGCTACCGTCATGAGCAACCTCGGTCTCAAGATCGCCCTGCGCCAAGCAGGCATCACGATCCGCGAAACAGGTGTCGGGGACCGCTACGTCCTCGAGGAGATGCGCAACGGCGGATACAACCTCGGCGGCGAGCAGTCCGGCCACGTGATCTTCGCCGACTACGCCACCACCGGCGACGGCGTCCTCACCGGGCTCCAGATTGCCGCGCAGGTCGCCCTGACGGGACGGACGCTCAAGCAGCTCGCCACTGTGATGACCAAGCTCCCGCAGGTACTCATCAACGTCAAGGGCGTTGACCGCACCCGCGTGGGTAGTTCCGACGCGCTGGCGCAGGCCGTGGTCCTGGCCGAAGCCGAGCTGGGCGATAACGGACGTGTCCTGCTCCGCCCCTCAGGCACCGAGCCCGTAGTGCGGGTCATGGTGGAAGCCGGCGACGAAGCCACGGCCCAGTCCGTCGCCGAGCGCCTTGCCCAGGTTGTCCGCACCGAGCTCGCGCTGGAGCTGGTGGCGGACTGACCCGGAAAGCACCAAAAAAGAATGGCCGGCCTCCGCAGGGAGACTGGCCATTCTCCTTTGTCAGCGGTCGCTGACCTTCAGCGCATCCCGGATTTCGGTAAGCAGGGCGATCTGCGGGTCTTCCGCAGCCTCTTCCTTGACGTCCTTGTTGATTCCCAGCTTGCGGTTACGGAGCTCGATCATGTGGTTCATGGGAAGTACCACCACGAAGTAGATGGAGGCGGCCACCAGCACGAAAGAAATGATGGAGGAGATGACGGACCCATACATGAATCCCTCCCACTGCATCTCTTCAACGCCCTTGGCACTGAACAGACGTCCGATCAGGGGCGTCAGCAGGCCCTGGACGATAGAGGTCACGACGGAGCTGAATGCGGCACCCATCACAACGGCTACGGCAAGGTCAACGACATTGCCCTTCATAATGAAATTCTTGAATCCTGTCAGCATGAGTACCAAGCTAGCGCATCGCCGTTAACAGAGGATGACGCCCCTGCAACACATCAGCACGGTGTTCAGGCGTACCCCGGCGCCGCGTCCACCCCGAAGTACTCCTCCACGGTGCTGATGCCCCGGGTCGCCATGTCGGTGGCAGCTTCCACGCCGATGAACCGCAGGTGCCACGGCTCGTAGTAGTAGCCGGTGATCGGGTGGAACATCCACGGATACCGCACCACAAAACCGAAGCGGTGGCCGTTCGCCTTCGGCCACACAGCTGCCGGCTGGTCCGCGAAGCAGGGCTGGAAGCCGCACGCTCCGCCGCCGTCGCCGATGTCGAAGGACCAGCCGGTCTGGTGTTCCGAGTAGCCGGGCCGGGCGCTTGCGGTGTCGGCATCGGCCTGGCCGCGCGCTGCCACATAGCCGTTGTACGTGGCCACCTGCGTGCGGTAGGACCGGTAACCGCTGGCGAGCGTCATGGCGACGCCATCCTGCGCGGCCGCGGCGAACATCGCTTCCGCGGCAGCCGCCGTCGTGCTGTTCAGCAGGGCCGCCTCGCCCGAAACGGCCAGCGTGACGTTGGGCTGGACCAGGTCCGCCGGAACGTAGTCCGCCGGCGCCAGCGGACGGCGCTTGTTGACCACCAGCCAGGGGCTGGCCGGATCCGTCAGGGAGAACTGACGGGGCAGCGCCGCCGACGGCGGGACGGGAGCCTGCGGCGGCGGCTCAGCTGCCGCCGTCGTGCTTTGCACTGACGGGGCCGCTACGGCGGTAGGGGACTCGGATGTCACCGCAGGGGCGGGGGAGGACGACGACGGCGTCACCGCGGCGGGTGCCTCCGGCGTGCACGCTGCCAGGACCGTCAGCCCGGCTCCGGCGGCGAGGAAGCGGGCGAAGGAGCGGCGGCTGGTCCCCGAGGGGCCGCCTGCCACGCAGCCGTGGCACACGTGTGTTAAACCTTCCGCAGAAGCATGCGGCGGATGGAGTGGTCCGCGTCCTTGGTCAGAACCAGCTGTGCGCGGCCACGCGTGGGGAGGACGTTTTCCTCCAGGTTGGGCTCGTTGATGCGCTTCCAGATGTCCCGGGCCGTGCTCTCGGCCTCGGTGGGGGAGAGCGTTGCGTAGCGGTGGAAGTAGGACTCCGGCTGCGCGAACGCGGTGCTCTGGAGCCTGCGGAACCGTTCCACGTACCATTCCTCAATGTAGGAGGTCTTGGCGTCCACATAGATGGAGAAGTCGAAGAAATCGCTCACCGCGAGGCCCTGCTTGCCGTCGTGGCGCGGGCGGGCCGGGGCCAGCACGTTCAGGCCCTCCACAATCAGCACGTCCGGGCGGCGGACCACCACTTCCTTCTCCGGAACGATGTCGTACGTAACGTGGGAGTACCAGGGTGCCCGGACCTCCTCCGCGCCGCCCTTGACCTCGCTCACAAAGCGCAGCAGCGCGCGGCGGTCGTAGGATTCGGGGAAGCCTTTGCGTTCCAGCAGCTGGCGGCGCTTGAGTTCGGCCAGGGGATAGAGGAAGCCGTCCGTGGTGATCAGCTCAACGTTGGGAGTGCCGGGCCAGCGCCGCAGCATCTCCCGGAGCACGCGGGCGATGGTGGACTTGCCCACGGCCACCGAGCCGGCCACGCCAATGACAAACGGAGTGCGCTGGGTCTGTTCACCCAGGAAGGTGGTGGTGGCCGCATGAAGCTGGCCCGCGGCCTCCACATAAAGGTGCAGGAGCCGGGACAGGGGCAGGTAGACCTCGCGGATCTCCTTCATGTCCAGGGGATCGCCGAGGCCACGCAGACGGACAATGTCCTCTTCGTTAAGGGGCTGCTCCATCTGGGCGGCGAGCCGGGACCAGGTCTGGCGGTCCAGCTCAACGAACGGGGAGACACCCTCGCCGTTCGCTTCATTGCGTTGCAAAGTCACCTTAGAGATTCTGCCCCTCGCGCGGCTCAGAGCGAAATGGAGCACCCTAAGTTTAGATCTCAACCCGGCTGCCGATAAGCTGGAGCCCATGTGTGGAATCGTTGGATATGTGGGCCATTCTGCTGGCCGTGTGAATGCCGGTCACAGTGCGTTGGATGTAGTCCTTGAGGGATTGCGCCGTCTGGAGTACCGGGGTTACGACTCCGCAGGGGTGGCGGTGGTCTCGCAAGGTGCCATCGAGTCCCGGAAGAAGTCCGGCAAGTTGAGCAACCTCCTGGCCGAGTTGGAGGAGCGTCCGTTGCCGGAGACGTTCACGGGCATCGGCCACACCCGCTGGGCCACGCACGGCGGGCCCACGGACCAGAACGCGCACCCGCACCTGGCCGACGGCGGCAAGCTGGCCCTGATCCACAACGGCATCATCGAGAACTTCGCCGAGCTCAAGCTGGAGCTCGTGGCCAAGGGCTACACCTTCGAGTCCGAGACGGACACCGAGGTCGCGGCCGTGCTGCTGGGTGATATCTTCCGCAACAAGCTGGGTGGTGTGGCGTCCGACGGCGGCCTGACGGAGGCCATGCAGCTCGCCTGCCAGCGCCTTGAGGGTGCTTTCACGCTGCTGGCGGTCCACGCGGACCAGCCCGACGTTGTGGTTGCCGCCCGCCGTAACTCACCCCTGGTGGTGGGCCTGGGCGAGGGCGAAAACTTCCTGGGCTCGGACGTGTCCGGGTTCATTGATTACACCCGCCGCGCGGTGGAGCTGGGCCAGGACCAGATTGTCACCATCACCGCTGACACGGTGGAGATCACCGATTTCTACGGCGCCCCGGCCGAGGGCAAGGAATACCACGTCGACTGGGATCCGGAATCGGCGGAAAAGGGCGGCTTCCCGTCCTTTATGGAGAAGGAAATCCATGACCAGCCCGACGCCGTGCTGCAGACCCTGCTGGGCCGCTCGGACGTCAACGGCAAACTGACCCTGGATGAGCTCCGCATTGACCCGCAGCTGCTCAAGAACGTCGACAAGATCATTGTGCTGGCCTGCGGCACGTCGGCGTATGCCGGGCAGGTGGCCAAGTACGCCATCGAGCACTGGTGCCGGATTGCCACCGAGGTGGAGCTCTCCCACGAGTTCCGGTACCGGGACCCGATCGTGGACGAGAACACCCTGATCGTTTCCATCTCCCAGTCCGGGGAGACGATGGATACGCTGATGGCTGTCCGTTACGCCAAGGAACAGGGCGCCAAGACGGTTTCGATCTGCAACACCAACGGCTCCACCATCCCGCGCGAATCCGACGCCGTGCTGTACACGCACGCCGGCCCGGAAATCGCCGTCGCTTCCACCAAGGCGTTCCTGGCGCAGATCACGGCCGCGTACCTGCTGGGCCTGTACCTGGCGCAGCTGCGCGGGAACAAGTTCCAGGGCGAGATCAAGGACATCCTGGCGGACCTGAACAAGATCCCGGCCAAGATCCAGCGGATCCTGGACAACGAGGGCCAGATCAAGGAACTCGGCGTGTCCATGGCCGATGCGAAGTCTGTGCTGTTCCTGGGCCGCCACGTCGGCTTCCCGGTGGCCATGGAAGGCGCGCTGAAGCTCAAGGAGCTCGCGTACATCCACGCCGAGGGCTTCGCCGCCGGTGAACTCAAGCACGGCCCGATCGCGCTGATCGAGGAAGGCCAGCCCGTGTTTGTGGTGGTCCCGTCCCCGCGCGGCCGCGACTCGCTGCACGCCAAGGTTGTCTCCAACATCCAGGAAGTCCGGGCGCGCGGCGCCAAGACCATTGTGATCGCCGAAGAAGGCGACGAGGCAGTCAAGGCGTACGCCGAGCACGTCTTCTACATCCCGGAAACCCCCACCCTGCTGGCCCCGCTGCTCAGCACCGTCCCGCTGCAGATCTTCGCCCTGGCCCTGGCCTCGGCCAAGGGCTACGACGTGGACCAGCCCCGCAACCTTGCCAAGAGCGTCACCGTAGAGTAATCGCAGACTGATGAACACCGACGAACTGTTGGACCGGGCGGGGAACCTCAAGGAAGCCCTGGTCGTCTACGCATCCTCACCGGGGTTCGCCCGGCGTCTTTCGCAGGCGTTGTCAGACTTCTCCGGGCTAGGGAGTGCGGCGCATGATCAATGGGCGGAGGCCGTCGAGTCGCTGCTCTATGATCCAGACCAGGACGGACGCGAGCCGCTGCTCGACCGCTATCTGCGCACCAATAAGACCATTGCGCCGGAGGAGCGACTCGTCTACGAGGGTTGGCGGGAGCGTAATGTTATCGGCGTCTTCCGCGTCGATGCCCGCAAGGGTGCCCGGCTTAGCCTGCATAACCTCATCGATGAGATGGATTACCCGGCCTACGCCACAGTCGGGGCGGAAGCGATCAGCGTCGTCCAGCGAGGCGGCTACGTCATGACGCGCTTGGTGCCCATCGGGGACATCTGGACCATCAGCGGGACCATGCGCCTGTTCGGTCCGCGGGACCTCCCCGGGGTCAAGACGCTTGCGGCGTCCCTCCTCAAACGCTTTCCCACCTTGGTATTCAATAATCCGGCGAACGTCGAGCAGGGACGCAGGATCGTCGGAGAGCACCACACCACGTTCCTGAACCTCTTTAACGCGCATATGGTGAGCGGTACCGGGGCCGACATCATCGTGGCGTATCGCGGTTTCCTGAATGCATGCAACCAGGCGTCCGTGG
This sequence comes from Pseudarthrobacter sp. MDT3-1, assembly GCF_054510755.1. Lineage (NCBI taxonomy): Bacteria > Bacillati > Actinomycetota > Actinomycetes > Micrococcales > Micrococcaceae > Pseudarthrobacter > Pseudarthrobacter sp. MDT3-1. The sequence continues at coordinate 12,486 of NZ_JBTNDX010000037.1, forward strand.
CTGGAGATTCCGAGGCTTCCGCGCTGGTGACCGCGGCCGAACAGATCGCACCGGATGATTCCTTCCCGCCGGATTTGGCAGAGTCCGACGACGTAGCGCTCTACCATCATCCGCAGATGGGTGTGTCCTTCCTCGTCTGCTACGGGCAGGTCGAGGGCGCATACCGTACGCCGCCGGCCGATGCGGAGGACCCGGCTGCGGAACTCCTGCGTGGCTACGTGGAGGACAAGACGGTTCCCGGTTACGTCCTGGAGGACCTCGCAGCGAAATACCCGGACACGGTCGACGCCGCCTACCGGGCTGCCTTGTCCAGCCCCGGATTCCGATGGGAACTTGATGGCGCAGCTCTGCTCCGCCGTCACAGGCCGAATTCTGGCCCCGGTAAGGACGTTCCCGGCGTCACGCCGGTGCCTTCATCACTGATCGATGAATACCGCCGGCTCAGCTAGAGCCAGGACCTGGACCGAGTGTGACCAAAGACGGGTGTACGCCGCCGATCCCGGCGGCTTTGCCGTCCAGAAGATTCCTCGTCCCGTGGTCGATGTACCGTGCCACTTTTTCCCCGACGGCCGATCCGTCGGCCTGTTCGAGGGCGTGCGCCAGCTCTTCGAGCGTTCCGGTGACTGCGCGCCATGCATGCCGTTCATCGAGTCCCCAGGAGACGCCTTCTGCAACCAGGTCCTCTATTGTTAACGACGGCTGATAGGCGCGGGAGTTGATCCGGAGGGACATGTTCAGCTGGCCGTTGGGCGCCAGGGCGTGCGTTGACACGTCGTAGAGCGGCGCCAGCCTGACGGCACCGTCGGGGCTTCGGAGGGTGGAAAAGTTCTTGGCGTGGGCGTCGGTGTTGCCGATGGCGGTGTTGAAGGCCGTGTGCGCGAGCAGCGTCTCGCGGTCGTCGGGCCCGGCGCCGAGGATGTCCCGGCGTCGTCGCAGAAGTCCGGCGAGGTTCTTCAGGTTTGCGGCGGCATTGACACCTTCGAACTTGCTGTCCGTGTCCCAAGCCAGCCCAAGGGCTTGGGCGCCGTCCTCTTGGTGGATACGCTCCACGCTCCGGCCAGAGACGCGGCGGTCGTAGCGTTCCAGGACGAGGACGGTCCGGCCTGCAAAGGTGCGCACGTCGCTGGCGAACGTGGTCAGCCCGATCCGCCGCGCAAGCTCCAGGCAGAACGCCTCGGCGTGCAGGGCGCCTTCGTTTCCGCCCGCCACCGGCTTGAGGATGTGGGTGGAGGCGGCGCCGTCGACCCCCGCGTGCCACACCCCGTCCAGCAGGGCAAGCGTGGTTTTGGGCTGGTATCCGGCCAGAGAGCCGCCGCCGCCCACGGCACCAAGCGCATAGTCGTTGATAAGGGTTAACCTCTCGGCGACCTGCTCATCGGTCAGTGCCTCATAGGATTCGGCCGGTTCCCCGGGGTCCCCACCGACGCGGATCGCACCGGCGACGTCGCGGCCGGCATACGACACCAGCGCGAAGACATCATCGCGGCTGGCCTGCGCCTGTTTGGCAAGGTTCGACCTGCCAGATCCTTCCGGCAGCAGTCCACCGAAGAACGCAGTGGCCGCCTCCGGGGTCGAGGGGCGGGGCCCAAGTGGCAGGTTGGCGGACAGGATCCGCGAGCCGATCCCGAACCGGGCCATCCCGGCGTCGGAGGATTCGAACGTCACTGTGGTCGCGCCGTGGCGGACCATGCGCCCGACGACGGTGCCGTAGAGGTGGACATCCTGCACTTCAGCCACGGTCGGCGCCCTCCCGGAACGTCAGTTCGATTCCGAGTTTTTCCATGACGGCGAAGAACTGGTCGTTGAGCACCTTGGGCTTGCCCGTCTCCAGTTCGGAGAGGTACCGCTGGCTGACTCCGAGCCGGCTGGCCAGCTCGCGCTGGGAGAGCCCGCTGCGCTGGCGGACGCCGTAGACCATCAGGCCCAGGTCGGCCACTGACTTCATGACGCCGTGCACGCGGCCTCCTTGATGAGTTACTCGTAATAGGTTCGTGGTGATTACCTTTTCGTAATCATACCAGCGTGATTACGAAAACGTAATGGCGGGGCCCTGTGTGCACGGCAGGCGGTGAGCGTCCCCGTAGAATAGCGCCATGATCGTTGGCATTGGCGTAGACGTTGTAGACATCGAGCGGTTCGGCCGCCAGCTTGAGCGGACCCCGGGGCTCCGGGACCGGCTGTTCGTGCCCGCGGAACGCGAGCTGAACACCCGCTCGCTCGCCGCGAGGTTCGCCGCCAAGGAAGCCGTGGCCAAGGTCCTCGGCGCGCCGGCCGGCATGAACTGGCAGGACTGCTGGATCGGCCTGGACCAGCACGGACCCATCATCCAGGTCAAAGGCACCGTCCTTGCGGTGGCCGAGTCCAAGGGCGTCAAACGCTGGCACGTCTCCATGAGTCACGACGGCGGCATCGCCACCGCCACGGTCCTGGCCGAAGGCTGAGTCACTTACTGCTCCGCCCAACGACGGACCAGACACCATGATCAGCGCCTATACCGGAACCCAGATCAGGGCGGCAGAACAGCCGTTCCTGGCTGCCGGGATGGGCGATGTTCTGATGCAGCGTGCCTCCTACGGGCTCGCCAACGCAGTGGTCCACGAGCTTCAAGCACGCAGCCGGCGGCTTTACGGCGCCAGCGTGGCCGTCCTCGCAGGCAAGGGTAACAACGGGGGAGATGGCCTCTTCGCCGCCTCGTTCCTGGCCGCCAGGGGAATGCGTACGACGGCGGTACTCACCGCCGGAACGGCCCACGCCGGGGCGCTGGCTGCCTTTGAGCGCGCCGGCGGGCGCGTACACCTCCTCGCCGACTCCAACGCCAGCCAGCTGGCCGCACACGTGGCGGGTGCCGACGTCGTAATTGACGCAATCCTGGGGACGGGCGCCCGTGGCGGCCTTAGGGGCGCGGAAGCCGATCTCGTGAACGGCCTTTCGGATTTGCGCCTGGCGGTAGGAGAGCCAGGCATTGTGGTGGCGTGCGATGTCCCCAGCGGCGTTGATGCCGACACCGGGGAAGCCCATGCGCCGGTGCTGTCCGCGGATGCGACCGTAACTTTCGGCGCAGCCAAGGTGGGGCTGCTGGCGGACCCGGGCGCCGATCACGCCGGCCTCATCCACGTGGTGCCTATCGGCATCGAAGAGGAGCTGCCCTGGCCGGCGCTGCGCAGGTTTGAGCCGGTGGACCTGGCCCGGCTCCTGCCGCAGCCCGGGAGGCGCTCGCACAAATATTCCCGCGGCGTCCTGGGCGTCGTGGCCGGATCCGCCGATTATCCAGGCGCCGCCGTGCTCGCCTGCCGGGGTGCGCTGGCTGCCGGCGCCGGGATGGTCCGCTACCTGGGCCCGCCTGAGGTGGCCGACCTGGTGCGGCAGTCCTGCCCCGAAGTTGTCTGCAGCACCGGCTCCGTGGCGGAGACGCACGTCCAGGCGTGGCTGGTGGGTTCGGGCATGGGTCCTGGCGACACCGAACAGCTCCGGCGCGCCCGTGACGCCGTGGAATCCGGCCTGCCCGTGATCGCCGACGCCGGGGCGCTACCCGCCCTGCCTGCGGTCCTGGCGCCGCAGGTGATTCTCACGCCGCACGCCGGCGAGCTGGCGGCCCTCCTCCAGCGGCTCGCCTCGTCCCCCGACAGCCCGGACTTTGATCCCGCCCCCGACCGCACCGCCGTCGAGGCTTCCACCCTTGGTGCTGCCCGGCACGCCGCCGTGCTGACCGAGGCCACCGTCCTGCTGAAGGGTGCCACCACCCTGGTCGCGTCGCCTTTCCAGGATTTCTACAGCCAGGCGGACGGCACGGCGTGGCTCGCCACCGCCGGAAGCGGCGACGTCCTGGCCGGGATCATCGGTGCGCTGCTCGCCCAACTGGGGTCCGACGTCGGGCGCTTCCGTGATGCGGGCATCGATCCGGACGAGCGCTGGGCGGCGATTGCCGCCCTCGGGGCCAGCCTCCACGGCCGCGCGGGAGCGGCCGCCTCCGGCAGCGGGCCGCTGACGGCCGGCCGGATTGCGGACGCAATACCAGACGTTTGGTATAAAGTCAGCCTGCTTAGTAAACCGGCGGGCCGGAAACGTAATAGTCACACCCACCCGCTACCGTGGGCATAGGTTTTGTACCGGCAGGGGCGGTTTTGTGTCCACACACCCGCGGTCGAACAACGATGAGGAGCACGCATGGAAATCTGGCCCGGAACGGCATATCCGCTTGGCGCCACTTTTGACGGGACCGGCACGAACTTCGCTTTGTTCAGCGAACGCGCCGAAAAGGTGGAGCTGTGCCTCTTCGATGACGACGGCGTGGAAACCCGGTTCAGGCTCGATGAGGTGGACGGCTATGTGTGGCACGGCTACGTCCCGCAGGTCCAGCCCGGCCAGAAATACGGCTACCGCGTCCACGGGCCCTACGACCCGGACTCCGGCAACCGCTTCAACCCCAACAAACTGCTCCTGGACCCGTACGCCAAGGCCGTGCACGGGCAGATGGACTGGGAGCCGGCACTTTTCTCCTACAACCTGGGCGAGCCGGACTCTATCAACAATGAGGACTCCGCGCCGCACATGATGATGGGCGTGGTGATCAACCCGTTCTTCGACTGGGACGGCGACCATAACCTGCGCATTCCGTATCACAAGTCGGTCATTTATGAGGCCCACGTCAAGGGCCTGACCCAACTCCACCCCGAGATCCCCGAGGAGCAGCGGGGCACCTATGCCGGCGTTGCGCACCCGTCGGTTATCTCGCACCTGCAGAAGCTGGGCGTCACCGCCATCGAACTGATGCCCGTGCACCAGTTCGTCAACGAGGGCACCTTGAAAGACAAGGGCCTGAGCAACTACTGGGGCTACAACACCATCGGCTTCTTCGCGCCGCAGAACACCTATAGTTCCACCGGCGACACGGGCCAGCAGGTCCAGGACTTCAAGGCCATGGTCCGCAGCCTGCACCGTGCGGGCATCGAGGTAATCCTGGACGTGGTCTACAACCACACCGCCGAGGGCAACCACCTGGGCCCCACGCTCTCCTTCAAGGGCATCGACAACGCCTCCTATTACCGGCTCATGGAGGGCGACGAGAAGCATTACATGGACTACACGGGCACGGGCAACTCGCTCAATGTCCGCCAGCCGCACTCGCTGCAGCTGCTCATGGATTCCTTGCGGTACTGGGTCACCGAAATGCACGTCGACGGCTTCCGCTTCGACCTCGCGTCCACCCTGGCCCGCGAGTTCTACGATGTGGACAAACTCTCCACCTTCTTCGAACTCATCCAGCAGGACCCGGTGGTTTCCCAGGTCAAGCTCATCGCCGAGCCCTGGGATGTGGGTCCCGGCGGCTACCAGGTGGGCAACTTCCCGCCGCAGTGGACGGAGTGGAACGGCCAGTACCGCGACACCGTCCGCGACTTCTGGCGCGGTGAACCGGCCACCCTGGGCGAATTCGCCTCCCGCATCACCGGGTCCGCTGACCTGTACGAGCACTCGGGCCGCCGGCCCGTGGCATCGATCAACTTTGTCACCGCCCATGACGGCTTCACCCTGGCGGACCTGGTGTCCTACAACGAGAAGCACAACGACGCCAACGGCGAGGACAACAACGACGGCGAATCCCACAACCGGTCCTGGAACTGCGGCGCCGAAGGCCCCACCGACGATCCGGCTGTCCTGGGGCTGCGCGCCCGCCAGCAGCGGAACTTCATCGCCTCGCTGCTGCTGTCCCAGGGTGTGCCCATGCTGCTGCACGGTGACGAACTGGGCCGCACCCAGCAGGGCAACAACAACGGCTACTGCCAGGATTCGGAACTGACCTGGATCAACTGGGAGAACATCGACCAGCCGCTCGTCGAATTCACCGCCGCCGTCAACGCGCTCCGCGCCAAGCACCCCACCTTCCGCCGGAGCAGGTTCTTCGACGGCCGCCCTGTCCGCAGAGGCGAAGGTGAGCGGCTGCCGGACATCGTATGGCTGGACCTCGACGGCGACACCATGAAGCCGGAGGACTGGGACAGCGGTTTCGGCCGCTCGGTAGGTGTATTCCTCAACGGCGACGGCATCCAGGGCAAGGACGCCCGAGGCCGCCGGATTACCGACGTGAACTTCGTGCTGTACTTCAACGCGCACGACGACATGGTGGACTTCACCCTTCCAAACGACGAGTACGCACCGGCGTGGGACATCATCATCGACACCGCCGGGCATAACGCGGACACTGCTCCGGTGAAAGCCGGCCAGACCCTTCCTGTGGATGCCAAGTCACTGGTGGTCCTCAGAGCGCACATGATGCAGGAAGCGGAGCCGGACCACTCAGTAGCTGCATCGCTGGCTGCCCTGACGCAGACCAGCACCAGTGAAACTGAGGCCCTCAGTACGCCCACCGTGCCCGAGCCCAAGAAAACGAAAAAGGTCAGCAAACCGAAAGACCAGGCAAAGTGAAGGCTCCGGCGTCCACCTACCGGCTCCAGATCCGCAGCAGCTTCACGCTCTTTGATGCTGCTGCGACCGTTCCGTACCTGAAATCACTCGGCGTTGACTGGGTCTACCTGTCTCCGATCCTGACCGCGGAACAAGGGTCGGATCACGGCTATGACGTGACGAATCCGTCGTCGGTGGATCCGGAGCGGGGCGGACCGGACGGGCTGCGGGCACTCTCCGAGGCTGCCCGCGCCCATGGGATGGGCGTGCTGGTGGACATCGTCCCCAACCATGTGGGCGTGGCCTCGCCGGCGCAGAACCCGTGGTGGTGGTCGCTGCTGCAGGAAGGGCGTGGCTCGCCTTACGCGGAAGCGTTCGACGTCGACTGGGACTTTGGTGCCGGCCGGATCCGAATCCCCGTCCTGGGCAGCGATGACGACCTCGGACTTCTGGAGGTTGCAGATGGCGAGCTCCACTATTACGGCCACCGCTTTCCATTGGCCGCAGGTTCATACTCCGAGGGCGACTCGCCGCGGGCTGTGCATGACCGGCAGCATTACGAACTGGTTTCCTGGCGCCGGGCGGACAGCGAGCTGAACTACCGCCGGTTCTTCGCGGTCAACACCCTGGCGGGCATCCGGGTGGAGGACCCCGGGGTCTTCGGCCAGGCCCATGCAGAGGTGAAGCGCTGGTTCGACGACGGCCTGGTTGACGGGCTGCGTGTGGACCACCCGGACGGCCTGGCGGACCCTGCCGGCTATCTTCGCTGGCTCAAGGACCTCAGCGGCGGAGCCTACGTCCTGGTGGAGAAGATCCTGGAGCCGGGCGAGGAGCTGCCGGCGGAATTCGCCTGCGAAGGCACCACCGGCTACGACGCTCTGGCCGACCTGGACCGCCTGCTGGTGGACCCGGCCGGCGAGGCTGCGTTGGACGCGTTGGATGCACGGCTGCGCTCCGGCGAGCCTGCCGACTATGCGGCCATGATTTTGGGGACCAAGCGCGCCGTGGCGGACGGCATGCTGCGGTCCGAAATCCTGCGGCTGGCGCGGCTTGTCCCTGCCTTCGCAGACCTGTCGGGTGGCCTGCCCGTTAACGTCGCAGCGGATGCCCTGGCGCAGGTCATCGCGGCCTTCCCCGTGTACCGCACGTACCTGCCCACGGGTCAGGAAGTGCTGCGCGAGGCCTGCGCGGCTGCGGCTCGCCAGCGCCCTGACCTGGCCGACGTGCTGGACGCGCTGATGCCCCTGCTGCTGAAGCCCGAGACTGAACTGGGCCGACGTTTCCAGCAGACGTCCGGCATGGTGATGGCCAAGGGCGTTGAGGATACGGCGTTCTACCGCTACACCCGGCTGGGGACACTGACCGAAGTGGGAGCGGACCCGTCCCACTTCTCGCTCGCCCCGGACGAATTCCACCGGCGGATGGCCGAGCGCCAGGAGTCTTTGCCGCTGTCCATGACCACGTTGACCACCCACGACACCAAACGCAGCGAGGACACGCGGGCACGGATCTCCGTCATCGCCGAGCTGCCGGACCAGTGGGCAGCGACTTTGGACACCCTTCGCGGGCTAGCCCCGGTGCCCGACGGCCCATTCGAGAACCTGCTGTGGCAGGCGGTCATCGGTGTGTGGCCAGCGTCGCGGGAGCGCCTGCAGGCCTATGCTGAGAAGGCTGCGCGGGAAGCAGCCAACTCCACCACCTGGACGGATCCGGACGAGGAGTTCGAATCACGGGTCAAGGCAGCGGTGGATGCAGTGTTCGACGACGCTCGGGTCGCCACGGTGATCGAGGACTTCGTCGCCAGGACGGATCGGTTTGCCGCCGCCAACTCGCTGTCCCTGAAGCTGCTCCAGCTGACCATGCCGGGAGTGCCGGACGTCTACCAGGGCACCGAATTCTGGGACCGCTCGTTGGCGGATCCGGACAATAGGCGGGCATTTGACTTCGAACGCCGCGAAACCGCCCTGGCCGCACTGGATGCCGGCACGAGTCCGGCGGACTTTCGGGACGAGGCCACCAAACTGCTGGTGACCTCCCGGGCGCTCCGGCTCCGCCGGAACCGGCCGGACCTCTTCCAGGGCTACCGGCCCGTTCTGGCTTCCCACGCTGCGGCGGACCACCTGGTGGCCTTCGACCGCGGGGCGGACGGCAGCAGAACTGGCGGCGCGCCCGGTGCGTTGACCCTTGCGACGCGGCTTCCCGTCGGACTGGAACGCGCTGGCGGGTGGCGGGATACCGCCGTCGAACTTTCCACCGCCATGCGGGACGAACTCACGGGACGGACGCACGGCCCCGGCCCGGTGCCGGTGGCCGGCATCCTCCAGCAATACCCTGTGGCGCTGCTCGCGCCCGTGAACGGAGACAACGCATGAGCCTGACGCACCACGGTTCCGGCCGGTTCGACGTATGGGCCCCGGACGCCTCGGCCGTCTCGCTGCTCGCCAACGGGCACCACTACCCCATGAAGCAGGTGGCGGGAACCCCCGGCGCGGATGGCTGGTGGTCCGCGCCGGACGCGCCGGCTGACGCCGACGTGGATTACGGCTACCTGCTCGACGGCGACGCCCACCCGTTGCCCGACCCCCGGTCCCGCCGCCTCCCGGACGGCGTCCACGCGCTGTCCCGCACGTACGATCCCGCCTCCTACGCCTGGCAGGACGCTGGCTGGCAGGGAAAGGAACTGCGCGGCTCGGTCATCTACGAACTCCACGTGGGAACCTTCACGCCCGCGGGAACACTCGATGCAGCCACGGACAAACTCGGCTACCTCGCGGACCTCGGCATCGATTTTGTGGAGCTGCTCCCGGTCAACGGATTCAACGGAACCCACAACTGGGGCTACGACGGCGTCCAGTGGTTCGCGGTCCACGAACGCTACGGCGGTCCTGCGGCCTACCAGCGTTTTGTGGACGCCGCCCACGCCGCCGGGCTGGGCGTCATCCAGGATGTGGTCTACAACCACCTGGGACCCAGCGGCAACTACCTGTCCAGATTCGGCCCGTACCTCAAGCAGGGCGACGCCAACACGTGGGGCGATGCGGTCAACCTCGACGGCCCGGGGTCCGACGTCGTGCGTGAATACATCCTGGACAACGCCGCGCTGTGGCTTCGCGACTATCACGTGGACGGCCTGCGCCTGGATGCCGTCCACGCGCTGCGCGACGAGCGGGCCGTGCACCTCCTGGAAGAGTTCGGCGCGCTGGGCGATGCGATCTCCGCGGAGACCGGGCTTCCCAAGACCCTCATCGCGGAATCGGACCTGAACAATCCGCGGCTGATCTACCCCCGCGACGCCAACGGCTACGGCCTCGCCGGGCAGTGGAGCGACGACTTCCACCACGCGGTGCACGTCAACGTCAGCGGCGAGACCGCTGGGTACTACGGCGACTTCGCGTCGCTCGGCGTCCTGGCCAAGGTCCTCAAGGACGGCTTCCTGCACGACGGCAGCTACTCCAGCTTCCGCGGACGCCATCACGGCCGGCCCATCAACACCTCGCTGGTCCACCCTGCTGCCCTGGTGGTGTGCAGCCAGAACCACGACCAGATCGGCAACCGGGCCATCGGGGACAGGCTGTCCCAGTCCCTGCCGTACGGTCCGCTGGCCGTGGCCGCAGTGCTGACGCTGACCTCGCCGTTTACGCCCATGCTGTTTATGGGTGAGGAATTCGGTGCCTCCACGCCCTGGCAGTTTTTCACGTCGCACCCCGAGCCGGAGCTGGGCAAGGCGACGGCGGAGGGCAGGATCCGCGAGTTCGAGCGCATGGGGTGGGATCCCGCCGTCGTCCCCGATCCGCAGGATCCCGAAACGTTCCGGCGCTCCAAGCTCAACTGGGCGGAGGCTGCTGACGGTCACCATGCGCGCCTCCTCTCGCTCTACCGCTCGTTGACCGCGCTGCGGCGCGCTTATCCCGAGCTGGCCGGCCTGGGGTTCGCGGAAACGGACGTGACGTTCGACGACGACGCCGGCTGGCTGCGCTTCCGGCGAGGGTCCGTGGAGGTGCTGCTGAATTTCTCGGCGTCGCCTGTGCGCGTGGACGGTGTGCGGGGCACGGTGCTGTTTTCAACGGACCAGGACACTTTGCTGGACGGGGATGCGTTCCTGCTTTCGGCACACAGTGGGGCGGTTCTGACTACTGGGGCAGAAGTAACCTCGAGTTAACGTAGACACTGGAGTTACCCGGGCGTACTATTCGCGTACTGACCAGCCGTGATGGGCGGCTCGGTGGTGTGCGGGCGATGGAGGCCGTCATGGGTGACCCAGCGAATAGCGCGTCGAAGGTTCCGCCCATGCTTGAATTGCGGATCCATGGCATCCGCAACACCCCGCCCCACGAGCTCCTCCGATCGGGGAAGCGGTCACTCAAGCCCGACGACGTGGAGCTCTCCTGGGGTGACGAGCTCGCGGGCTTTTACCGGGCCAAAGTCGGGGTGGGCGCCGGGGCCGAAGGCGCCGTTGTGGACTCCGATGCCGGTGCAAGCGCAGGTGCCGGTGCCGCGGCAAACGGTGGCAGCCGCCGAGTGGTGGAGGCGTATTCGTGGGGGCGGCTGGCTCGCTTCACTGGAGTAGGAATGGCCGGGAAGGTCGCCGACGCCGCGGTACGGACGGCCTGGTTCCTGCTGATGCCCTTCGGGCTGACCAACGCCGCCTACTGGAGCCGGCCGCTGCCCGCCGTTAAGCAGCAGGCGGTTACCGATCCAGTGACCAGGCAGGCGGAACCGCGCATCGACTACGCGGACAACAAGCCTCGCGGGCACGACGGAGCGGGACGGATCAGGCTCTTCGCGCTGGGTCTGACCCTGTACTTTGTGGTGACGGCGGCCGTGGTCTCGATGGACCTGATCGCGGTCCAGTGTTTTCCCGCCGACGTCCCGGACCAGGAACGCCGCGTCTGCTCCGCGCTGCCGGCCTTCCTGGACGGCCTGGCCGGCAGGACCCGCGGACAACGCGTCGTCATGTTTGCCCTGATGCCCATCGTGTCGGTGGCTGTCCTGGCAGCCATCGCCTACTTGGCGCGGACCCGGTTCCACCCCCGGCCGAACCTCGGCAATGATACCCAGGTAGTGGCCGGCAGCAGTGTCGAGGAAATAGCAGCGCTCCCTACGCTGATGATCCGGAATCTGTGGGAAGCGCGTAAGGAGATCCGCTACAACGGGTGGCTGCACGTGTGGGCGGCGCTTGCCGCGGTTGGCGCCATCATCGCCTGGGACGGGCTCTGGACACGGATCGATGGCGTTGCCTGCGGAAGCCTGGGCACATTCTTCACGGAGTGCGCCCTTCGTATGGCGCCCGGGCGAATCGGCCTGACTGGCATCGCGATGGTCTTCGCGTGGCTGGTCGCGGCCGGCGCGGTGGTGCTTGCGGGGATTGAGACGGTCCGGAAGTCCCCGGACAATCCGGACATGCCGTCCCGGGACGGATCATCATTGATGGGCTGGATTTCCGGCGGAGCCATCATCAGCGTCCTCGCGGCCGGTCTGGCAGCCGTTCTCTCAGGTGCTCCCGACGGCGGGGTCCCGGGCGCAACGCGAATGCTGGGCCTGGGCACCGCTCCGGCCGGGCTCATGTTCGTGATGCTGGTGCTGATCCTCACCATGAGCCGGCTCCGAAGGGAGGGCTACGACAAACGGACTCTCGGCTGGCGGGGCAAGGGCTCGGCGGTCTTCTCCACCCTTGCCCTGGGAGCGGCAACCATTCTGAGCTGCGCAATTGTGGGGGCTGCCGCCACCGTACTCCAGCGCAACCTCGAGCGGCGGGCTGCCACGGCTGACGGGATGTGGCGGTACGGGTCCATGGCCGGTGACGTCCTGATGCCGCCGTCGGTCTTTTCGCTCTTCAGCGGGCTGCTGCTGGGAGTGATCGTCGCGGGTGCCGTCGCCTGGGGATTGTGCACGTGGCGGGCCGTGCGATCGATGACCTGGAATACGCAGGAAGCCGCCGTCTCGGAGCTGCTCTTGGCCTACTCTGCCGATCCGCCCCTGCCGCAGCAGGAAGCAGCCGGCCGAAAACTAGTGGCCGCCCGGCGGACCGCGTCCCTCGCTCACCGGGCAGAGGCCGTGGTGTCGCTGCTGGCCGTCCTCATTTTCCTGGGGCTGCTGTCAGCCTTGATTCTGGGCACCTTCAAGGACTGGTGGAATTCCGGTCCGGTGGCAGGGCTTTACGGGCTGATCGAAAGCATGGGTGTCCTGGGTCTCGCTGCGGCTGGCGCCACCATTGTTGCGCTTGCCGTGATGTCGGCCAAACCGAACTCCCGGCCACTGGCACTGCTCTGGGACCTGATGTGCTTTATGCCCAAGACCGCCCACCCGTTCGGTCCCCCCAGCTACGGCGAGCGGGCGGTCCCCGAATTTGCCGCCAGGATTGCGGCGTGGCTGGATGGCACGGACGGCGCGCCCCCTGCCAAAACCGGCATGGTGGCGATCTCGGCGCACAGCCTTGGTGCGGTGATCGCCGTAAGCGCCCTGTTCCATCTAAAGTCAACCCGGCCGGATTTGCCTTTCAACCGGATCGGGCTGCTGACCTACGGCACGCAGCTGAGGTCTTATTTCGGCCGGTTCTTCCCGGAACTCCTGGGTCCGGCCGTGCTCGCCACCGCCCCGGCGGGCCGGACAAAGCTCACCGCGGCCGGAAGCCCGGACGATGAGCGCATTGTGACCGGCGAACCGGCGGTTCAGTTCGACGTGAACCTCAGCCACGTCCTCGGGGCCGGTCCGAATCGATGGGTGAATCTGTACCGCAAGACCGATTACCTCGGCTTCCCGGTTCTCTATAAAGGTCCGGGAGGTGCCGAGAACGTCGGGACAGACCCCTACGCGCAGGAGATGGATCCCTTCACGTACCAGTTCCTCGTAGTAAGCCACAGCGACTACCTGCAGGCGCCCCAATACGACGCGGCGATTGCCGCCGTCGTCAATTCCCTGCCGGCTCCGGAGACGTAACCCGGGGCCTTGCGGTCTGTAGCGCGCGTCACAGATGGCAGGATGGTATGTATGACTTATTCAGCCGCGGAAGACCGCTATGAATCCATGCCCTACCGCCGCGTCGGACGCAGCGGACTGAAACTGCCGGCCATTTCCCTGGGACTGTGGCACAACTTCGGCGACGACAAGCCCTTCGAAGTGCAGCGGGCCATCCTGCGCCGCGCCTTCGATCTGGGCGTCACCCACTTCGACCTCGCGAACAACTACGGACCGCCCTACGGCGCCGCCGAGACCAACTTCGGCCGCCACTTCAAGGACGACTTCAAGCCGTACCGCGACGAACTCATCATCTCCAGCAAGGCCGGCTACGACATGTGGCCGGGCCCGTACGGCAACTTTGGCTCCCGCAAGTACCTGCTGGCCAGCCTGGACCAGTCCCTGGAGCGCATGGGCCTGGACTACGTGGACATCTTCTACAGCCACCGCCCGGACCCGGAAACGCCGATGGAAGAGACCATGGGCGCGCTGGACCAGGCCGTCCGCTCGGGCAAGGCGCTGTACGCGGGCATCTCGTCCTACACTCCGGAGCAGACCCTCGAGGCCGCGCGGATCCTGAAGGAACTCGGTACGCCGTTGCTGATCCACCAGCCGAGCTACTCCATGCTGAACCGCTGGACCGAGAACGGCAGCCCCAACCTGTACGAGGCCCTGGAGCAGGTGGGCGCCGGCTGCATCGCCTTCTCGCCGCTGGCCCAGGGAATGCTCACAGGCCGCTACCTCAACGGCGTGCCCGCGGATTCCCGGGCAGCGCAGCACAAGTCCCTGGACGAAGCCATGATCACTCCCGAGAACCTGGACCGCGTCCGCGGGCTCAACCGGATCGCCGAGGGCCGGGGCCAGACCCTCGCGCAAATGGCGATCGCCTGGATCCTCCGCGAGCAGGGCGAGGGCTCCTCCGTGACCTCCGCACTCGTCGGCGCTTCCAGCGTCCGGCAGCTGGAAGACACCCTGTCCGCCATCAACAACCTGGACTTCACCGCAGACGAGGTCAATGCCATCGACGAGTTCGCCGTCGAGTCGGACATCAACCTATGGAAGCAGAAGTAACAACGTAACGCTTCAACTGGCGGGGGCCGGGAACAATCCCGGCCCCCGCATGGTTGGGTAAGATGAAAAGGCGCCGAATGGCGCACTGCCAGCGTGCCGCCGTCGTACTTTCCGGTACTAACCGTCCTGGCGGCTGAAGTTGTCTTCAAAGGAGCTCCGTGTCTGCAAATCCGATTCGTGTTGCCATCGTTGGTGTGGGTAACTGCGCCGCCTCGCTCGTCCAGGGCGTGCATTATTACCGTGACGCCGATCCCCAGGCCACGATCCCGGGTCTGATGCACGTGGAGTTCGGCAAGTACCACGTCAACGATGTCCAGTTTGTTGCCGCCTTTGATGTTGACGGCAAGAAGGTGGGCGTGGACCTCGCCGACGCCATCCTGGCCAGCGAGAACAACACCATCAAGATCGCCGACGTGCCCCCGACCGGCGTGACCGTCCAGCGCGGCCACACCCTGGACGGCCTCGGCAAGTACTACCTCGAGACCATCGAACAGTCAACCGAAGAGCCCGTTGACATCGTCGCCGCGCTCCGCGAATCCAAGGCCGACGTTATGGTCTGCTACCTCCCGGTTGGTTCCGAGGATGCAGCGCACTTCTACGCGCAGGCTGCCATCGACGCCGGCGTGGCGTTCGTCAACGCCCTCCCCGTGTTCATCGCCGGCACCAAGGAATGGGCCGACAAGTTCACCGCCGCCGGCGTGCCGATCGTGGGCGACGACATCAAGAGCCAGATCGGTGCCACCATCACGCACCGCGTTATGGCCAAGCTCTTCGAAGACCGCGGCGTCACGCTGGACCGCACGTACCAGCTGAATGTCGGCGGCAACATGGACTTCAAGAACATGCTGGAGCGCGACCGCCTCGAGTCCAAGAAGATCTCCAAGACCCAGGCCGTGACCTCCAACGTTGAAGCCGAGATTGCACCGCGCAACGTCCACATCGGCCCGTCCGACTACGTCCAGTGGCTCGACGACCGCAAATGGGCCTTCGTCCGCCTCGAAGGCCGCAACTTCGGTGATGCCCCCGTATCGCTCGAATACAAGCTGGAAGTCTGGGACTCACCCAACTCCGCCGGCGTGATCATCGACGCCATCCGCGCCGCCAAGATCGGCCTGGACCGCGGCATCGGCGGCCCGCTGCTCTCGGCCTCGAGCTACTTCATGAAGTCCCCGCCGGAGCAGTTCAACGACGACCTCGCCCGTGACAAGGTCGAGGCCTTCATCCGCGGAGACCTCGAGCGCTAAACGCTCTCTCACCTTTGGTGGGTTTTTGCCGGACGCTCTCTCACTTTTTGGTGGGGGAGCGTCCGGCGTTTAAAGCCCCGTGCGACGCTCTCGCACCTTTGGGGCGTTTCTGGCGGACGCTCTCTCACTACATCGAATGCGAAAAGCCGGACACGACCGCGGGATCCACCCAGGCGGACCGCAGTTCCCTTTTGAGAATGCTGACGGCGCGTTCGAATCCATCGGCCAGATCCTCCTTACCGAAAATGAGGACCGTCCAGCCGGCGGCTTCGAAGGCCTTGTCCCGTCGCCGATCGCTGAGTTTCTGTTTGGGCATGAGGTGATGGCCGCCGTCGTACTGGATGGCCACGCGCCGATGGCGGTATCCCAGATCCGCCGACGGCGACAGCGGGTCTGCCTCGCGCAGCGTGAGCTGAAGCTGGGGCTCGGGGACCCCGGCGTCGAGCATTGCCAGCCGGAGCAGGGTCTCCGGGCCGGAATCCGCTCCGACTCGCATGAGTTCCAAGGCTTCGCGGGCGCGGACAATTCCCTGGAGGTTTTTGTGCCGACCCGTCAGGGCGCGCAATTCCTCAATGGTGGTGAACGGTACATCGCGGTTTTCAAACGCCTGCCGGGGCAACCGGATCAACTCGTCACCCAGGCATATGAGGTCCTTCACCGGCAGCACGCGGGCCATGTCCAGCCATGTGCGCGGACGCGTGCTGATGCGGATTCCGTCAACCGATTCGACCTCGTCATCAGCCGCGGTCACCGTATGTCCGATCACGCCTTTGCGGCGAACGCTCGGCAGGGACCGCGGCTTGCTCAGATGCAGTTCCGTGGAGTCAGAGAGCCACGGTGGAAGGCACGAACTGCGAAGACGTGCCGCCGTTACGTGCGAGATCCAGGCACCCGGAGTGGCTGCCGAGAGCGCGCGGGCGGCAGCCTCAAGTTCGAAATCCCAGTCTGCGGGACGGTACAGTCCGCGGCTGACATGCGCGACGTCGGGCCGAAGGAGACGATTCCGAGGTACGCCTTCGGCTGTGGCGTCCGTGAGCGTGAACGGGCCGGATGCCAATGTGGCGGGAAGCGCAGTCTGCGTGTGCATACCGGCATTGTTCCTCAGAGTCGCCGGTGCCCGCAGAAGTTATCCACAGGTGAGAGAGCGTTGCCTGGAAAGGCCCCAAAGGTGAGAGAGGGTTCGTTGGAAACCCACCATATGTGAGAGAGCGTCCGGGGTGGGGGCGGGATAGGTCAGAAGAGGCCGACTGGGTTGCCGTGCGCGTCGACGTCCATGCGCATCGCGGCGGGCTCCTTGGGTAAGCCGGGCATGGTCATGACGGCACCGGTCAGGGCCACGATGAAGCCGGCGCCGGTCTTCGGAATGAGGTCGCGTACGTGGATGATGAAGCCCTTGGGTGCGCCCAGTTGCGAGGCGTCGTCGGTGAACGAATACTGCGTCTTCGCCATACACACGGGCATTCCGCCCCAGCCGTGCTTCTCAATGTCGGCCAGCCTTTTGAGTGCCGGCACCGAGAACTCCACGCCGTCGGCCCCGTAGATCTCCTGCACAATCGTCCGGATCTTGTCCTCCACAGACAGGGTCAGCGGATACAGGTGCCGGAAGTCCGACGGCGCCGCCACCGCGGCGGCGACCTTCGCCGCGAGTTCATCGCCGCCGTCGCCTCCTCCGCCCCGGCCCCAGACGTCGGCGACCGCGGCCTGTACGCCTTCCCGGGCGCACCAGGCGAGCAGCCACTCCAGCTCTTCGGGCGTATCTGTGGCGAACTTGTTGATGGCCACCACCGGCGCGATGCCGAACTTCTCGACGTTGTGCACGTGCCGTTTCAGGTTCCCGACGCCGGCGGCCAGCGCCTCGACGTTCGGCTCCTTGAGCTGGTCCTTCGGGACGCCGCCGTGCATCTTGAGCGCCCGGACCGTCGCCACCACCACGACGGCGGACGGTGCCACGTCTGCGATGCGCGCCTTGATGTCCATGTACTTCTCAGCGCCGAGGTCCGCCCCGAAGCCGGCTTCCGTGACCACGATGTCGGCCAGCTGCTGCGCTGTCCGGGTGGCGATGAGGGAGTTGCAGCCGTGCGCGATGTTCGCGAACGGGCCGCCGTGGACAACGGCGGGCGTGCCGGCGATGGACTGGACAAGGTTGGGCTTGAGGGCATCCTTGAGCAGCATGGTCAGCGCGCCCTGGACACCCAGATTCGCCACCGTGACCGGCTGGCGGTCGTGGCTGTAGCCCACAGTGATGCGGCCTATGCGCTCGCGCAGATCGTCCAGGTCCGTGGCCAGGCAGAAGACGGCCATGATCTCGGAGGCCGCTGTGATGTCGAAACTGTCCTGGCGCGGCACGCCCTGCGCCGGTCCGCCGAGGCCGATGATCACCTCTCGGAGCGAGCGGTCGTTCATGTCCAGGACGCGCTTGAACGTCACGCGCCGCGGATCGATGTTCAGCTCATTCCCCTGAAAAATGTGGTTGTCCACAAGGGCCATGAGCGCGTTGTTGGCCGAAGTGATCGCGTGGAAGTCACCGGTGAAATGCAGGTTGATCTCGTCCATGGGCAGAACCTGGGAATAGCCGCCCCCGGCCGCCCCGCCCTTCATGCCCAGGATGGGGCCCAAGGACGGTTCGCGCAGCGCGATCATGACCTTGTGGCCCGCCCGTGCCAGCGAATCGGCCAGTCCCACCGTGGTGGTGGACTTTCCCTCGCCGGCCGGGGTGGGGGACATGGCCGAGACGAGGACCACTTTCCCGGCGGTCTTTCCCGCGGGGAGCCGCAGCCGGGCGGGGTCGATTTTCGCCTTGTACCGCCCATACGGCTCCACGGCATCGGCATTGATACCGGCCCGCTCCGCGATCTCCCCGATGGGCAGGATGGCGGCCCTTTGCGCGATCTCAAGATCGGTGAGGACCTTGTTTTCAGACATCGATGTCCTTTGGCTCTGTGCGGAACACTGTGCGCGACAATCTATCAGCCGACGATTCAAAGGTGAGAGAGGCGAAAATTGTCAAGCTGTGTGGAGTCACTGGGCTAGTTTTTGGGGTGTTTTGGTCTCGGGCAGGTTGATCCCGACGTATTTGGCGGGGGCTGGTGTGGTGGG
>NZ_JBTNDX010000038.1:0-25944 GCF_054510755.1 Pseudarthrobacter sp. MDT3-1
GCGCAGATTGTCAAGGCACAGGATCCACTGGGGGCGGTCGGCCCTGGTCCCGGTCGCGGTGTCCTTGTAGATTCTCAGGCAGCCTTCGGCGTTCAGTGCGTCGAGCTGTAACTGCGGATCCTGGTCGGCGGTGCTTACCCGGACGTACCCGATTTTGTGTCCCATGCAGCGCAGTCTAACAAAACCCATAGCGGGCGAGATGTTTCGTTGGCTTGATTTCGGGGTGGCTTTTGTGATGGAAGGTGGCGGGTCTGGCAGTCACGCAGGGAGACGGCGCCGGCTCTACCCCAGACGACCGTTTGCGGTAGACCAGCGCAAGCAGCCATGGCTTGATCCATCAAGGGAGTAGTGGTGTTTGTCGCGTGTGCGGTTCTTTTGCCGTCCTCGCGTGTTCCGTTGATGTCGGTCACTGGTTGGCGTCAGTGCCTTTGTGTTTGCCGTTTACGGCTTGGAATCGGTCGGCCTGGCGGGGTTGGCCCATGGGTTTGCTCCGTGGCGCAGCCATTGGATGGTACCGGGCCAGAAGGTGTGGCGGAAGCTGCTGTGGAAAAGGGCGAAGTGTCCGATTTCTGTTCGGTCGAAGTCTTGGGGTTTCAGCTGCACCGTGAGGGCGGGGCTGTTGGGATAATAGGCCAGGGTGCGGGCGACGGCGGCCTCTGTGGCGAAAGGATCATCCGTGGCCGCCACTGCAAGGGTGCGAGCAGTCAGTGAGGCCTGATGTGCCCGCAGCTCCTGCCGGATCCGGCCGGTCCGCCCGGTGGTGAAGTCTTTGGGACCCCGTGCCCAGTCCATGGCCACGCCTTTGGGTAGATCCTCGAGCCAGCCCAGTTTCCTGCCGGGGAAGTAGCCGTTCCACCAGGTCAGAACCGGCATCAGGGTGTGCCAGCGCCAGCAGAGCCGGAGGCGGTGTCCCCGCCGGTAGTCCCGCCAGTAGGCGTGCTGGGCGCCCACCGTCAGCAGCCGGTTAATCCATCGTGCGTTGCTCGCCAGTCCGACACCAAAACCTCCGAAGCTGTGGCCCACGACGTTCAGCTCCATTCCGGTGCAGTTGCGCAGAGCCCATCCGAGGACCGCATCCAGGTCTTTCAGTGCCCAGTCATACCAGCTGGCCTGCAGGTTCTTTAGGGTGGAATCCCTGGACTGGCCGATACCGCGGTAGTCAAAGGTGATTACGGTGAAACCGTTCTCTGCCAGAAAGGCGGCGTAGCGGTGATAGTAGGTGGCTTTGACCCCGGTGGCACCGGCGATGAGAACAACCGCACCTGCTCTCTCCTGTTCCGGGGGCTCCCAGAGGTGCCCCCGCAGGACATAGCCGTCATCACAATCAATCGTCAGAGCGATGCCCGCCATCCCAAAACGTCCCTCTCGTTTCCCCGCTACCCGAACTTTCTTTGCGGCACTGGCCACACCGTTTACCGGGAGGGCCGCTGCCCGCTACCGTGTCAGGTTTCAGCGGGATCTCGGCCGCTTCAGGAAATCTATCGAAGAAAGCCCGGGCTGATCCCGGGTTTGGCACGGAGACACCGGTTCATCCCGGCAGCAACCACCTGACTCATGCCCCACTTGTCCTTTGGCGGCCTGCCACCGCTCAGGACGACCGAATACGTGCCACACCAGCGGCTACGCCACCGCAACGCCCGGCGGCCGTCCCCGGAAAATTAGTTCCCGTCTGTCCGGCGGCGCTCACCGTGACTGGCCCGCCGGGGATATGCGTGGGGGTACGGGTCAGCGCGGGTTGATGGGCAGGACGGTGCGTTGGTGGGTGGAGTTGGTTACGACGGCGAAGGACGCGTACCAGGCCAGGAGGGCTGTCAGGAGTCCCAGCCAGCCGCCTATTCTGGTGATGGTGACGGCGCCGGTGTAGGCGCCGATGGCGAGGGCGAAGAACGTGGGAGTCAGGGCGATGAAGACCAGGAAGACGGCCCGGTTTGTCCGGCGTGCGGCGACAGTCATGTAGAGGGTGAAGATCCCCCAGGCCAGGAGGAACACGCCGACTCCTTTGCCGGCGTCCTTTCCTGCAGCGGAGAGGTCGGTGAAGCGGACGAGAAACCAGAACGCCATCCAGAACGCGCCGTAGGAGCAGAAGGCCGTCGCGCCGAAGGTGTTGCCTTTGGCGAATTCCCAGATGCCCGCACTGAATTGGGCGATGCCGCCGTAAAACAGGGCCAGGCCGAGAACGACGGGCTCCACCGTGGCCGGCAACAGACCGGCATTGATCGTGCTGAGGACAAAAGTTGTCAGCGCGAATGCGCCCAGGCCCAGGGCGGCCGGGTCAGCGAAGACCGCGGCCCCGGTAGCGGCCGGTACCGGGTGTGCGGTGGGGTCTGCGGGGGCCAAAGTCCGGTGGGCTGCGGGGCCGGGTTCTGCGGTTGCTGTGTTGTTCATCGTTGAACTCCTTTTTTGAGTGACTCGGTGATGGTCCCCATGATGCCGGCGTCGGCCAGCGTGGATGAGTCGCCGGCTTCGCGGCCTTCGGCAAGGTCCTGCAGTAAGCGGCGCATGATCTTTCCCGAGCGGGTCTTGGGGAGCTCGGGCACCACCAGGATGGTTTTGGGTTTGGCGATGGGGCCGATTTCTTTGCCGACATGCTCGCGCAGGGTCCGCACGATATCGTGATCCTCCGCGGCGGCGCCGCGGAGGATCACGAAAGCGACTATGGACTGTCCGGTGGTTTCGTCCGCGGCGCCGACCACGGCGGCTTCGGCTACGGACGGGTGGGACACCAGGGCTGACTCGATCTCGGTGGTGGAGAGCCGGTGTCCGGAAACGTTCATGACGTCATCGACCCGGCCGAGGAGCCAGATGTCCCCGTCCTCATCTTTTTTGGCCCCGTCGCCGGCGAAATACATGTCCTTAAACCGGGACCAGTAGGTGTCTTTATACCGGTCCGGATCGCCCCAGATACCGCGCAGCATCGAGGGCCACGGTTCGCGGATGACCAGGTAGCCGCCGTGGCCGTTGGGCACGGATTCCCCCGCTTCATCGACCACGTCCGCGACGATGCCCGGCAGCGGGGTCTGCGCGGAACCGGGTTTGGTGGCGGTGACCCCGGGGAGCGGGGCGATCATGATGGCCCCGGTCTCGGTCTGCCACCAGGTATCGACGATGGGTGCCGGGTGCGTCTTTTTGCCGCCGTTGCCGCCGGTGACCTCCCGGTACCACATCCAGGCTTCGGGGTTGATCGGTTCGCCCACCGAGCCCAGGACCCGCAGCGAGGAAAGGTCATACCTGGCCGGGATGTCCCGGCCCCATTTCATGAAGGTCCGGATCGCCGTCGGTGCGGTGTACAGGATGGAGACCTTGTATTTTTCCACCAGTTCCCACCAGCGGCCCTGGTGCGGGCTGTCCGGCGTTCCTTCATACATGAGCATGCTCGCGCCGTTGACCAGCGGGCCGTAGGTGACGTAGCTGTGCCCGGTCACCCAGCCGATGTCCGCGGTACACCAGTAGACGTCTGTCTCCGGTTTCAGGTCGAACACGGTCCGGTGTGTGTACGCACACTGGGTCAGGTATCCGCCGGTGGTGTGCAGGATGCCCTTGGGCTTGCCCGTGGTCCCGGAGGTATACAGGATGAACAGCGGGTGCTCGGAATCATGGCCGACGGGGGCGTGCTCCGGTGACGCCGTACCGACGGTGTCCTCCCACCAGAGGTCCCGGCCCTCCGTCCAGGCCACCGGTTCCCCGTTGCGCCGGACGACGATGACGTGACCGACCGTGTGCCCTTCGGTCCTCAGTGCCTCATCGACGGCCGGCTTCAGGGCGCTGGGCTTGCCGCGGCGATAGGTGCCGTCAGAGGTGACAACCAGCTTGGCTTGCGCGTCGTCAACCCGGTTGCGCAGGGCATCGGCGGAAAACCCGCCGAATACCACGGAGTGGACCGCCCCGATACGGGCGCAGGCCAGCATCGTGATGACCGCCTCGGGAATCATGGGCAGGTAGACGGCCACCCGGTCGCCCTTGGTCACCCCGAGCGTTTCGAAGGCGTTGGCGGCCTTCTTGACCTCCTCCGTCAGCCGGGCATACGTGTAGGTGCGGGTATCGCCGGGTTCGCCCTCAAAGTAGATGGCCACCCGGTCCCCGAGACCGTTTTTGACGTGCCGGTCCAGTGCGTTGTAGGCGGCGTTGATCTCCCCGCCCACAAACCACTGGGCAAACGGCGGGTTGGTCCAGTCCAGGGTCTGTGTGAAGTCCCGGTCCCAGCTCAGCAGGTCCCGGGCCTGGCGGGCCCAGAAACCGAGCCGGTCCTTCTCCGCTTCCCCATAGAGGCCGGCCCCGGCGACGGCGCCGGAGACGAACTCCTCACTGGGGACGAACCGGCGGTTTTCGTGCAGCAAGTTCTCCAACGCGTCCCCGCGCCCGGATGAATCCGCAAGGACTGCTGGGCCTTCGCCATGGTTATCGGACATGTGTAAACCCCTTCGTTTACGTTCAAGAATTTATGTGCATCCCTGGCACCGGGCCAGGCTTCACGTGCCCTGTCACAGTGATCGGACAACAACGATACGGCAACCACATCCCGGATCTGCGCTGTCGATTCTTCTCAGGCCTCCGGAGAAGACGGGTATGGTCCTGGCCCGCTCCCGGCAGGGGAACGTGCGCCAGTGGGTCTCGTGTGCGGCTAACGCCGCCCGCTGGTGACAGTGATGGCACGCATTACCCGGTCGGTCACCACACCCAGAGCACCGAAGCCGTCAACGCTGACCAGGAGGCCGCGTTCGGCGTAGCGGGCCAGAACGGCCTCGGTCTGCCCGTGATAGAGCGCCAGCCGGTGGCGGATGACTTTTTCGGTGTCATCGCTGCGTCCGGCTTCTTTTGCCCGGCCCAGCAGGCGGCCCACGAGCTCCTCGTCCCCGGCGCTGAGTTGGAGAACCAGGTCCAGTTCCTGCCCTTGGCCGGCAAGAATGTCATCCAGTTCTTCAACCTGGGCGCCGGTACGGGGGTAGCCGTCCAACAGGAAGCCCTCCCGTGCATCTTCTTGCCCCAGACGCGCGCGCACCATGGCGTTGGTGATCTCATCAGGGACAAAATCACCGTTATCCAGATAGGCGGCCGCGTCGATACCCAGCGGCGTCCGGTCCCGGACGTTGGCACGAAAAATATCCCCGGTGGAAATCGGTACCACCCCCAGGCGCGCGGAAATTTTCTCCGCCTGGGTTCCCTTGCCGGAGCCTGGAGGGCCGATAATCAGCATTCTCTTCATTCGTGGAGCCTTTCCTGGTGGAGGGTTCAGGCCGTGTTAATCCTGTGGCTGGTGGTTGTGGCGCCCGGTCCCGTCCGGGGCCGGATGGCGCCCTCTCCGGGACGATCGGCCCGGCGGCCGGCGGCTTGGTCGGCGCCTTGGCCTGCGATGCTGTCCGGCGTGCAGCAGGGTGTCCCGGGCGACCCCGGGACACCCTGCCGGTACCACGTGCGGTCAGGTTCCCCCGCGCCCGGCGGTCGGGCTTCCTGTTGCGGCGGAATGCGGGAGTTCTGACCGCATCGCTGTCCGAGGCCGTCAGCCGGCCACGGGTTCGGTGACGCCCGGGTCGATGGCCTCGTGCAGGAACCGGTCGTAGGCAGGGAGGGTCAGGAAGTCCGGGAACTCCCGGCTCATTGTGACTTCTTCGAAGATGTCGCGGGAGTCGGCGAAGCGGTCCCCGTCGAAGCGTTCCAGTTTCGCGAACTCCTCGTCGAGCATGTCCTCCACCCACTCGCGGGTGACGACGTCACCCTGGTCCGTGATGGCGTGGGAGAAGATCCACTGCCACAGTTGCGAGCGGGAGATCTCCGCGGTGGCGGCGTCCTCCATCAGGTTGTGGATGGCCACGGCGCCGTTCCCGCGCAGCCAGGACTCGATGTAGCGGATGCCCACTTCGATGTTGTTCCGGATGCCCTGTTCGGTGATGGTTCCGGTGGTGGGAGCGATGTCGAGCAAGGCGCGGTCGTCCGGGGTCACATCCTCGCGGAGCCGGTCCAGCTGGTTCGGGCGGCCGCCGAGGACGGAATCGAACACCTCGCGGCATACCGGAACCAGGTCCGGGTGGGCCACCCAGGAGCCGTCAAAACCGTCGCCGGCTTCGCGGGTCTTATCCGCCCGGACCTTTTCAATGGCGATCGCGTTGGCTTCGGCGTCCTTGCGGTTGGGGACGGCGGCGGCCATGCCGCCGATGGCCATCGCGCCGCGTTTGTGGCAGGCGCGGACCAGCTGTTCGGTGTAGGCGCGCATGAAGGGTTGGGTCATGGTCACCTGGGCACGGTCCGGCAGGACGAACCGGGGGCCGCGGGTACGGAAGTTCTTGATCAGGGAGAAGATGTAGTCCCAGCGGCCGGCGTTCAGGCCCGCGGCGTGGTCGCGCAGTTCGTAGAGGATTTCCTCCATTTCGAACGCCGCGGTGATGGTCTCGATCAAGACGGTGGCGCGGATGGTGCCCTGCGGGATGCCCAGCAGGTCCTGGGCGAGCACGAAGATGTCGTTCCAGAGGCGTGCCTCGAGGTGGTTCTCGATCTTGGGCAGGTAGAAGTACGGGCCCTTGCCCTGGGCGATCAGGCGGCGGGCGTTGTGGAAGAAGAACAGGCCGAAGTCCACGATCCCGCCGGCGATCGGCGTGCCGTCAATCAGCATGTGCTTCTCGGGCAGGTGCCAGCCTCGGGGGCGCACCACGATGGTGGGCAGCTCGCCGGCGGCGCGGAGCTTGTACTCCTTGCCCTCCGGGGAGGTGAAATCGATCCGGCGTTCCAGCGCGTCGGTCAGGTTCAGCTGGCCCTTGATGACGTTCCGCCACGACGGCGTGGAGGAGTCCTCCATGTCAGCAAGCCAGACCTTCGCACCGGAGTTCAGCGCGTTGATGGTCATCTTCTTGTCCACCGGTCCGGTGATCTCCACCCGGCGGTCCTCCAGACCCGGGGCCGGCGGAGCGACGCGCCACGACGGGTCGTTGCGGATGTCCTCGGTCTCCGGCAGGAACCGGGGATCCTGGCCGCCGGCGATCTCAGCCCGCCGGGCCCTGCGGGCCTGCAGCAGTTCCTGCCGACGCTCAGCAGTTGCCCGGTGCAGCTTGGCGACAAACTCCAGCGCGTCCGGAGTAAGAACCTCGTCCTGCCGGTGCACCGGCCGGGCCGTCAGCATGACCCCGTTGATCGTGAAGTTGTCAGTGAAGCTGTTCATGGGAGCTGTTCCTTGAAAAAAGTTGGGTATGCCCTCCGGCCAGAGGCCTCGTTCGGGAGGTTACCTTGGCTGGCGGCACAGAGCGGAGGCAGTGGTGCCTTGCGCGGCGATAAAGTTGGCACCGGCATCCTGCCCGTACGGGCTTAGTGGAACTGGCCTTCTTCGGTGGATCCCACCAGTGCCAGGGTTGATGCGTTCGGGTTGAGCGCGGTTGCAATGTCGTCGAAGTAGCCGGTGCCGACTTCGCGCTGGTGCTTGGTCGCGGTGTAGCCGCGGGACTCGGAGGCGAATTCCTTCTCCTGCAGCTCGACGTAGGCGCTCATGCCTTCACGGGCGTAACCGTGGGCGAGATCGAACATCGAGTAGTTCAGGGCGTGGAAGCCGGCCAGGGTGATGAACTGGAACGTGAAGCCCATGGCGCCGAGTTCACGCTGGAACTTCGCGATGGTGGCGTCGTCCAGGTGCTTGCGCCAGTTGAACGACGGCGAGCAGTTGTAGGAGAGCATCTGGTCCGGGAAGTCAGCCTTGACGGCCTCGGCGAACTTGCGTGCCAGCTCCAGGTCCGGGGTGCCCGTCTCCATCCAGATGAGGTCAGAGTACGGGGCGTAGGCCTTGGCGCGGGCGATGCAGGGTTCGATGCCGTTGCGGACCTTGTAGAAGCCTTCCGGGGTGCGCTCGCCTGTGACGAATTCCTGGTCGCGGGGATCGACGTCGGAGGTGATCAGGGTGGCTGCCTCGGCGTCGGTGCGTGCGATGACCACCGACGGGGTACCGGCGACGTCGGCCGCCAGGCGTGCGGCGTTCAAGGTGCGGACGTGTTGCTGGGTGGGGATAAGCACCTTGCCGCCGAGGTGGCCGCACTTCTTTTCGGAGGCGAGCTGGTCTTCCCAGTGCACACCTGACGCGCCGGCCTGGATCATGGATTTCATGAGCTCGTAGGCGTTCAGCGGGCCGCCGAAGCCGGCCTCGGCGTCGGCAATGATCGGCACCATCCAGTCCTCAACCGTCTGGACGCCCTCGGAGAATTCGATCTGGTCGGCGCGGAGGAGTGCGTTGTTGATGCGGCGCACCACGGTGGGGACCGAGTTGGCCGGGTACAGCGACTGGTCCGGGTAGGTGTGGCCGGAGTTGTTGGCGTCGGCGGCAACCTGCCAGCCGGAGAGGTAGATGGCGCGCAGGCCGGCCTTGACCTGCTGCACGGCCTGGTTGCCGGTCAGGGCACCCAGGGCGTTGGTGTACCCGCCGGTCTTGTGCTCTTCGGTGAGCTGCTTCCAGAGCTTCTCGGAACCGCGGCGGGCCAGCGTGTGCTCTTCGGAGACGCGGCCGCGGAGCTTGACCACGTCCGAGGCCTTGTAGTCACGGGTCACACCTTCCCAGCGCGGGCTGGAAGCCCACTCGAGCTCCAGGGCGGCGGCCTGCTCTTCGGGCGTCTGCCCGGTGGGCTCAAATGCTGCAGTCATCGTTGTCTCCTTGTTTGCGCTCCGTGTTGTCCTGGCCGGCCGTTCCCTGCGCCTTTGCAGGAAGCGACCGGCTGGACCGGTGCGGTGTAACTTTTCCGTAAGAACAACTCTTCTTCAGATTCAGGCGGCTTTCTAGAGGTAAACCGAGGAAAGAAATGCACTTCTTCACATATTGATAAGAAACGTGTTTGGGCGCTGACGCCTGCCGAACACCATCAGCCGGACGAACCTAAGTCACCCTGCCCAAAGCGGCAGGGTTAACGTCCGGTGGTTTGGGCGCCGTCGTAGGGACGTCCCCGGCCGGGCCGGTAGCACGTCATCGAAATCGGCAAAATCCCAGCCCACAATGCTCCAGCAACTTGCCGCAGCACTGACCGGCAGTATTGATGGCCGCCGGCCGCGGGCCCCCGCCGGGGATAGTGCACCGCTGACCGTGCACCGAAGGCCTTGCCCCCGGCCTTGGTCCGTCACAGTCCCGCCAAGGACGTAAAGTTGACGCGGAAGTTTCCAACGAAGGAGCCTTATGCAGGAACGTATCCGTCACGCCGACATGCACGACCGCAACGATCGTTCGTAAGGCACCGTTTGAAGTCCCCGCCGACCCACGGAATACAAGGGACCGGTGTGAACGGTTGCCGTGTAGGAAACCACTGAACCCGCGGTGCCCCTCAAACCGCCCTTTCGGCTTTGTGCAGGCCCTGCAAAGCACGTTCAGAGCTGAGCGCTACGGAGAGCTGGCCCGTCGTGGCTCCGACGCGTAGGAGCCAAGGTCAAGGCTGGTGTTCATGTCGAGTTTGAAGGTTCCGTAGGGGTTGATGTGGGTCCAGAAGAGTGGGGTGAGGCCGCGGCGGTCTTCGGGTCCAAGCAGCTCGCTGAATTCCTTCTCTTCCAGGATGGTTTGCAACAGCAGGGTGTTGACCAACACCAGAGATGATTGCAGCAGGTGCAGCGCAAGCATGGAGACTTCGGTGGTTTCCCGGTCGGCGCCGGTCAGATCACGGTTCTTGCCGTAGAACACGACGTCATTGCCGCTGTTCCAGTTCTCCACAACCTGCAGGCCCGAGTTGATTTCCCGGCGCAGACTCTCGCTGACAAGGTAATCGGCGGCAAAGATGGTCCGGACAGCGCGGCCGAGTTCCTCGAGGGCCTGGTAGGTGGGGTGCTTTGGCCCGCCGCGGGTAAAGCGGCGCAGGATTGTCTCTGATTCGGCAGTGCCCAGGCGCAATGCCGTGGCGTACTTGACCATCTGGTCGTACTGCTGGGCAATGATGTCCCAGTTGATGGCCCGGCTCAGGACCGGGGTAATCTCCGAATAGATGCTCTCGCTCTCTGCCCGGTAGAGACGGATGGAGCCGATGTTCTTCAACCGGGGCAAGAGCTTGAACCCCAGGAGCTCGGTGAACGCGAATCCCACGATCGAAGCGCCATGGGTATCGACGTAGTTCGCCTCGATCTCGGCCTCGGTATCGTGGCGAAGGACGCCTTCGATCATGGCAGCGACTTCAGAGGAGGAACAGTTCTTCAGCTGCGAGTAGATACACGTCGATTTCTTCTCCACGTGCCAGTAGATCATCACACCGGGCCCGCCGTAGCGGTTATGCCATTCAGTCATGAGATTAGATTCCCAGGAGCCGAACTTCTTCGAGTCCGAGGCGCAGGCGTTTCCCTCGCCCCACCACTGAGGATTTCTGGCCTCAAAGGTCGCGTTGACGACATTCACGATGGCCTGGCGCAGGTTGTCCTTCGTGATGTAGGTTCTGCGCACGTGCCGCAATTCGCGCTCGGTCTCGGAGTGACCACCGGCATCAGCGATTGCCTTGATGCCCATGTTCGTGCCCAGCCCGAACAGGCACAGCAGCAGACAACGGCGCAGCGCGTCCTTGCCAAGGACTTCCCTGGACGCGATCGAGGTGAACCCCGGCGTGAAACCGGCCAGGAAGTCAGCTTCCTTGAGCACTTCGAGAAGGTCCAGGGTTCCCCACCGGGCCAGTACCTCGTCTTTGAGCCGGCCCAGGTTGGCGGGCTCAACGAGTTTTTCCAGCTTGGGTACCTTTATCCAGGCAGCACCCTTTCGCTGGGTAATGCTGACCCCTCCGGCGGCATCCGTCAGGAGAGCACGGTCCAGGGTTTGCAACGACTGGGCCATTCTGGTTTGCAGGTCTGCGATGAAGTGGCCCGGGTCCAAAGGCTTGCGCAGGGATTCATAGTGGAGCTCACGGGAAGCATCGAAGTCCGGGGGCAGATCGTCCTCAGGGTCCCGCCATTTACCGGCACCATCGACGAATACCTCACGCCGGCGCAGCGCGTCCCGTAGAGCAACGAGTACGCACAGCTCGTACGGAATCCGTTCCACCCTGCCCTTCTCGTCCTGGACTGCCGTGACCCAGTTCCTCGGAACTACCCCAGCAATGGGAACACCGTCCTCCGGGCTGAAGTACTGTGCCTTGCTTCCTGCGATCGCGTACTTATTCAAGAGATCGATCGCGTCCATCACCGGCCTAAACGCCGTGTTGTTGCACCGGAACCGCAGTACCGACAGCAACCCCGGCAGCATCCGTCGGTAGTAGTTTGAATACGAACCTCGCAGGACCACCCGGACCTTGCCTTGGAATGCCGTTTCGTTCGCTTTGGCTTCTCTCACAAGCTGCTGGAGTGTCTTCTCGCTCACCACCGGGAAAACCGCGTTCCTGACCGTTTCATCCGGATTCCCCACAGCAGTCTCGGCCAGACGGAAGAGCAGCGCCGTCTTACCGCGGACCATCTGCAAGTCCGCAGTGAGTTCCTTTTCAACCTTCCTCACGGCGCTGGTGTTGATCTTCAGCACCAAGACGAGCAACAGATCAACCAGGCTGTCAGCGATCTCCGCTGTGCGCTGATGACACAACGCAGCCAACAACGTCAGACGCACCGGTCGCGGCGCTTCCCATAAATCTGATGGATACATCCGGGAAGCCCGTGCCCTCCACGCGCTCACGACCTTCTCCGAGATACCGTCAAACAGCGCATCTGGCAGGTCCAAAGCCTGGGTTGCAGCAAGTTTCTCCACTTCAGAAAGGAGCGACTCAAGCCCGGCCGGCCCCGGATCGGACTTCAACGCACCCAGCAGCGAGCCCGGCGAAGCATCGGAAATGAGGGCTTCTAGCCGGGCCGCCCCGCCCGGCCCCAACACTTCAACCACCGTGGAACATAGACGCTGCTCAAACAGTGCCCGAGCAGCGCCAACAATTCGGCCCGTACGACCAGGAGGTTCGATCTTCTCTTGACGGCACCTCGCCAGTAGCGCCTCGGCAATGGCCGGATCCCGTACTTCAGATGGGCACACTCGA
The DNA here is from genome assembly GCF_054510755.1 of Pseudarthrobacter sp. MDT3-1. NCBI lineage: Bacteria > Bacillati > Actinomycetota > Actinomycetes > Micrococcales > Micrococcaceae > Pseudarthrobacter > Pseudarthrobacter sp. MDT3-1. The sequence goes on from NZ_JBTNDX010000038.1 coordinate 11,931, forward strand.
AGGGCGAGCCACTGAGAAAAAACAGGCTCATCCGCCCGAGTAAACTCACGGAATCCAAAAAGCGACCGGATCTCGGCGCGGTGATACTTTACCGAGCGGCCGCCCCAGTACGAGGCAAGATCATCAACCGGCACCGAAACCTGCAAGGCAACATAGTCCAAAGCACCTGCAGGAAGCTCAGACGGCCCGGATGGAAACCTCGCATGCTGCTGGAAAAACTTCAGGAGTACAGCGAACCCGGCTCGGGTCACCCCAGACTTTCTCGAGAAAAGGAATGCATCTTCTTCAACCAGCGTCCACGCATCAAGGAGCTCGCTGCTCAGCTCGAAACCCATAAGCCAAACTCAATCACACCTAGATTGCCCCTGGGGACACGCTCAGGAGTACTGGGCCCTAGTCGGGTCCGCAGCGAGTATCTGTTCCCAAATTCCGCGCTCGGCGTCGCCGTTCGTCTTCTGCCAGCCAACGAGAGGTTCGTGGAACTACGTGTTGTATACATAGAGTATGCGATGACTCATTCCACGTAGAGTGTAAAGATGACCATCCCAGCGGAAATCGACACACCCGAGATCATCATCGACCGGCACGTGCTCCAGCGAAATATCGACCGCATGGCAACGGCCGTCCGGGCCAAGGGCCTGCACCTCCGGCCACACGTCAAGACGCACAAAGTGCCCGAAATCGCTGAAATGCAGCTGGCAGCCGGAGCCGTAGGACTGACTGTGGCCACCCTCGGAGAGGCCGAAGTCTTTGCAGAGCACGGGGCCAAAGACATCTTCATCGCGTATCCGCTCTGGATAGGTCCCCGACAGGCTGAACGGCTCCAGCGCCTTGCAGCAAAAGCCAGGATCGCGGTAGGCGTGGACTCACGGGAAGCAGCCGAAACCATGGCCGCGTCGCTCGGCGATGCCGTCGGGGAGATTGAAGTGGTGCTGGAGATCGACAGCGGCCATCACCGCAGCGGGATCGCACCCGACGCCGTCGTCGGCGTCGCCCAGGCCGCAGCGCGGGGTGGGCTGCGCGTCACGGGCATTTTCACGTTCCCAGGGCACAGCTATGCCCCCGGCATGCCGCTGAAGGCTGCGGACGAGGAACGGTTGGCCCTCGGCAAAGCCGCCGATTTGCTCACCGCGGGAGGTTTCCCCATCACCCACCGCAGCGGCGGCTCCACACCCACCGCCACCCTCACCGCCGGCAACTCCGGAGCCACGGAAGTCCGGCCCGGCGTGTACGTTTTCGGGGACGCCCAACAGCTGGAACTGGAACGCTGTGCGGTCGAAGACATCGCACTGACCGTCGCGGCAACAGTCGTCAGCCGCCATGAAGGCACCGACCTCATACCGCGAAGGGTCATCCTGGACTCAGGCAGTAAAATCCTCGGCGGGGACCGGCCTGGCTGGACCACCGGCTTCGGGCGGCTCCTTGACCACCCGGAAGCCCGAATCACCGCACTGTCAGAACACCACGCCACCGTTGTATGGCCAGCGGAGGCAACGCTGCCCGCTCTCGGAGACCGGCTGCGTGTGGTCCCCAATCACGTCTGCATTGCCATGAACCTCGTCGACGACGTCACCGTGATCAGCGGCGGCGAAATCGTGGACCGCTGGCACGTGGCCGCACGCGGACGAAACAAATAAACCCCTGGAAGGCCTCACGGTGGACAGGCCTTGGGCGAGGGCGCAGCAGGGATCTGCCCAAGGATCGCTAGGGCAGGCGGCGCTGACGGGATCGGCGCAGACGGGATCGGCGCAGCCCGGATCCGGGCTGCCAGAACTTCCGCAGTGCTGATCCGGGCAGTGCGGCCACGACGATCGCGGCGAGTGTGAGCAGGGTGCCGAACACGGTTTGCGGATAGATGGCGCTGCCGGCCACTGGCAGCAGCCAGTCCATGAGCAGTGCGCCGATCAGCTGACCGGCGATCATGCTCAGCCCGGTCAGCAGCACGCCGATATGCCGGATCAGCTGGGCGCTCAGGACCAGGTTAATGCAGCCCAGCGCTCCGCCGGTGTAGAGCCAGGGCTCGGCCGGCAGCGTGGGTATCCCCTCGGTAAGGGCGAGTTTCAGCACCCAGATCAGCGCCAGCCCGAGACTGCCGACCACATAGTTAATCAGGGTCCCCGGAATCGGCGACCGAACCTGTGCGGCGATCTTGCCATTTACCGCGTGCTGGAACGTCATCAGGATCCCGGCCAGGACAACCAGTGCGAGCGGGACCAGCATTGCCGCGGGATCCGGCACGCCGGAGAGCCGGGGCGACACCGCCCAGAACACCGCGCCCACCGTGAGCAGCACACCGAGCACCCGCAGCGCCGTAATGGCCCGTTTGCCGCCGGGACCCAGCCCGATGCGGTCCACGGCCAGCCCGCTGACCGTCTGGCCGGTCACCACAGCCACCGTATAAATGGCGATCCCGACGCCTGCGACAAAGCTGGTCTGGGCAAAGATAAAGTACGCGCCGATGACGCCGGCGGCATGGAAGTACCAGGGGATGGTGCCCTCACGGGTGCCGGAGAGGAGTTTCACGAAGGCGGCGCGGCCGCTGGGGAGGACCAGTGTGGCGGCAGCCATGATCAGGGCGGCACCGCCGAAGCTGAACAACCCTGCCAGCAGCGGATCCTGCAGTCGTTGCCCCAGCTCGCCGTTGATCCGGGCCTGCAGTGGCAGGGTCAAGCCTGCGGTGACGGCCAGCGGGATGCCCGCGGCCAGTACGCGTGCTGCCGATCTGAGCTGCGGAACCGCACCGGCACTAACAGCCGAGCGCATCCTAGAAGGCTGCCGGGAAGGCGGTGGCCGGAAGTATCTCGTGTCCGACGCGGTGGCGGGTGTGCAGCATGGTGAAGGTGTTCCCCCGAAGGCAGATGTGATGGATCGTCCGCTACGTCAGGGGGACGCTGAATTTTATCACCGCGGAATCCCGCATGACCTGACTGTCCGGTGAGTCCTTAGAGGCCGAGCTCTGCCTTGAGCGCTGCGACGTGGCCCTGGGCCTTGATCTGGTACTGGGTGAGCGTGACTTTGCCTTCGGCGTCGAGCACCACGGTGGAACGGACCAGGCCGTCAACCACTTCGCCGTTCACGAGTTTTTCGCCCCAGGCGCCGTAGGCCAGCGCCACGGCGTGGTCTTCGTCGGAGAGCAGCGGGAACGTCAGGGCGAAGTCGCCGGTGAAGGCAGCCAGCTTCTCAGGCGCGTCCGGGGAGATACCCAGGACCTCGTAGCCCGAGGACTGCAAGCTGGCGAGGTTGTCGCGGAAGTCGCAGGCCTCGGTGGTGCAGCCGGGGGTGGCGGCTTCCGGGTAGAAGTACACAATGACGTTGCGTCCGCGGTAATCCGAGAGTGAGACCTTATGTCCTTCGGCGTTGAGCAGGGCGAAATCGGGGGCTTGGGTTCCGGCGAGGAGTTTCTGGGTCATGTTTCGATCCTTGACTTGTGGGGCAACCGCCGTGGCCGGCGATCAAATCTATGGGTGCAACGTACTGTCTAGATGCAGTATTCCGCGGGTCCGCGGACCGTGCTGCCCGGTCCGGGCACAAACTGGTAGCCGCCCCCGCGCACCGTGGCGATGGCGTGGCGGGCCGAGCCCAGCTTGCGCCGGACGCGTCCAACATACACGTCGATGGAGCGGAATGCCGCGCCGGGGCAGTCCAGGGATTCCAGGACGCGTTGCAGTTCTTCACGTTGAATCGTCCGCGACTGGTTTTCCACGAGGTACCTCAGGAGGCTGAATTCCATGTGGGTGAAGCTGACCGGTGCGCCGTCCAGAAGGACGGTGTCCGCGGCCAGATCAACTGCCAGGATGCTCCGCCGCCCGGCCAGGGAGACTGGCGGGTCGACGGCGGCGGGGCCGGGTCCGGCGTCGCGCGCCGTTTCTGAAACGGCGGTTCCTGAAACACCAGTGCCGCCGCCGGAAACGTCGGAAACGTCTGAAACCTCGGAAGCGTCCGAATCCTCGACGCCGGACGTTCCGGCCGCGGTCCACAGGTGGACTTCGGCCTCGGGAGCAAGCCGGCGGGCACGTGCCAGGACCGCCTTCGCCGCCTGGGCCCAGACCGCCGGGTCGATGTCCTGGCCTTCACAAGGCTGAAGCCACACCGCCAGGCCGCGCGGCTGAAGCCCTGGCTGGAGGCCCGGCCAGGCGCCGGGATGGGCGCCCGGCCGGGAGCCGGTACGCGGCCGCGGGTACGGGGCGTGGACGTTGACGGCCATCGTGCTGCGCCTCAGACGCCGCCGCGGCGGATCAGCTTGCCGCTGGGCGTGCGGCCGTCGATCTCGTTGCCGCGAAGGAACGTTTTGCGGACGACGCCGGAGAGCGCCTTGCCGTCGTAGGGCGTGATGGGGTTCTTGTGCTTGAGCTTCGTGACGTCCACAACGAACGCGTCGTCCGGCGCGAAGATGGAGAAGTCAGCGTCGTAGCCGAGGGCCAGCTGCCCCTTGTTGTGCAGGCGGGCGAGCTCGGCGGGCTTCTCAGCCATCCAGGAAACCACCTGCTCCAGGGGGATGCCGCGGTGCCGGGCCTCGGTCCAGATCAGCGACAGCCCCAGCTGCAGCGAGGAGACGCCGCCCCAGGCCACGGCGAAGTCGCCGTTCTCCAGGTCCTTCAGATCCAGGGTGGAGGGGGAGTGGTCCGAGACGATGCAGTCGATGGTGCCGTCCTGCAGGCCCTTCCAGAGCAGCTCGCGGTTGGAGGCCTCGCGAATCGGCGGGCAGCACTTGTAGGCGGTGGCGCCGTCGGGGATTTCCTCGGCCATCAGGGTGAGGTAGTGGGGGCACGTCTCCACGGTGAGGTGGACGCCGTCGCGCTTTGCACTCGCGATCATAGGCAACGCGTCCGACGACGAGAGGTGCAGGATGTGGGCGCGGGCGCCGGTCCAGCGGGCGCGCTCGATGACCTCGGCGATTGCCTTGTTCTCGGCGCCGCGCGGGCGGGAGGCCAGGAACGTTTCGTAGTGGTCGCCGCCGGGGTGCGGGGCGCGGTCGATCGCGTGGGAGTCCTCGGCGTGGACGATCATGAGGGAGTCGAAGGACTTGAGCTCGGCCATGTCCTCCTCCATCTCGTCCGCTTCGAGGTGCGGGAACTCGTCCACGCCGGAGTGCAGCAGGAAGCACTTGAATCCGAACACGCCCTCGTCATGCAGGCCGCGGAGGTCCTTCTTGTTGCCCGGTACGGCGCCGCCCCAGAATCCAACGTCCACAAACGCCTGGTCCTCGGCCACCTCGCGCTTGAGCTTGAGGCCTTCCACCGTGGTGGTGGGCGGGATGGAGTTCAGCGGCATGTCGATGATGGTGGTGACACCGCCGGCGGCGGCTGCACGAGTGGCGGAGGCGAAGCCCTCCCACTCGGTACGGCCAGGCTCGTTGACGTGGACGTGCGTGTCCACGAGGCCGGGGATGAGGGTTTCGTCGTCCGCCAGGTCAATGACCTGCGTGCCGGTGAGGCCGTTGCCGAACGGCTCGATGGCGACGATCACGCCGCCGCGGATGCCTACTTCACGGGCGGTGATGCCTGCGGTGGTGAGGATGCGCTGGCCGCGGATGACCAGGTCAAACGCGCCGGCCGCCGGGGTGGTTTCTTCAGACATGGATGTTCTCCTTGGTGTCGGTACGCGCTGCACTCTTAGGCAGGTGCACTCCGATGTGCTTACCTAATTCTTCAAGCAGGGGGCCTGCTTCGGCCATACATTTCTCTACATTGGACTCAAAATCGGTCAGGGCGTGAACCGCCGTGAACCCGGCTTCCGCAAGCTGTTCCGGGCTCAGCGTACTGCGGCCGCAGACGGCAATCACAGGGATTCCGGCACGAGCCGCGGCGCGGGCCACACCCATGGGCGTCTTGCCGAGTAGGCTCTGCTCGTCCAGGCTGCCTTCGCCGGTGATCACCAGGTCCGCGCCGGCCAGCCGCTGCTCCAGTTCAGTGAATTCGAGCACGACGTCGATGCCTGGCCTGCGTGCCGCGGCCAGCGCCGCGATGGCAATATAGCCGACGCCCCCGGCCGCGCCCGCGCCGGGTGCGACGGCGGCCCGCTCGGCTCGGATGCCGATCTCGCCGGCGAGGACCGAGACGAAGTTCGCCAAGGCGGCGTCGAGGGCGACGACGTCACTCGGGGTCGCGCCCTTCTGCGGTCCGAAGATCGCGGCGGCGCCGCTGGGCCCCAGCAGGGGATTGTCGACGTCGGATGCCAGGGTGAAGCGGGCATCCTCCAGCCGGACGTCCAGGCCGGAGAAATCGATCCGGTCCAGGCGTGCCAGGGCGGCCCCGCCGCCCGGGAGCTCGTTGCCCTCTTTGTCGAGGAAGACCGCGCCGAGGCCCTGCAGGACGCCGGCGCCGCCGTCGGTGTTGGCGCTGCCGCCAACGCCCAGGATGATCTGCCGGCAGCCCAGGTCCAGGGCGGCACGGATGAGTTCTCCGGTGCCCAGGCTGGTGGCAGTGGTGGCCGTTCCGGAGTCCGGGCCGCCGCCGTGGATGACAGAGGGCAGCAGTGCGAGACCGGAAGCCGCGGCCATTTCGATCACGGCTTCCCGGCCGCGGACTGCGAAGTCGGCCCGGACCGGCTGTCCCGTCGGGCCGATGACGGTGGCGGTCCGGCGGGTGAAGCCGGAGCCGACGGCGGCGTCGAGAGTGCCCTCGCCGCCGTCGGCCACCGGAATGAGTGTGGCCTCAAGGTCCGTCGCAGCTGACTGCAGTCCCGCGCTCAGGCGGCTGGCGACGTCGGGGGCGGACAGCGAGCCCTTGAACTTGTCCGGGGCGATGACCACGCGCATTCCGGTACCTCCTCTCAGTTCTGTTCTAGTCCAGCAGGGCGATGATCGAAGTGGGGGCGTCCGCGCCGCGGGCGGCCAGGTCCTCGAACTCGTTCACGGCGTTGATTTCCACGCCCATGGAGATGTTGGTGACCTTTTCCAGGATCACTTCAACCACCACGGGAACCTTGAATTCGCCCATCAGCGCCTTGGCCTTGTCGAACGCGGCCGGCAGATCGGACGGGTTTTCAACCCGGATGGCCTTGCAGCCCAGGCCCTCGGCCACCTTGACATGGTCCACACCGTAGCCGTTGGTCTCCGGGGAGTTGATGTTCTCGAACGCCAGGGACACGTTCTGTTCCATCTCGAAGCCGCGCTGCGACTGGCGGATCAGTCCCAGGTACGAGTTGTTCACCACCACGTGGATGTACGGCAGGTTGAACTGCGCACCTACGGCCAGCTCTTCGATCATGAACTGGAAGTCGTAGTCACCGGACAGGGCAACAACGGTCTCGTCCGGCTTGCCGCGGACTACGCCCAGGGCGGCCGGGGCGGTCCAGCCCAGGGGGCCTGCCTGGCCGGCGTTGATCCACTGGCGCGGGCCGAAAACGTGTAGCAGCTGTGCGCCGGCGATCTGCGACAGGCCGATGGTGGACACATAGGTGGTGTCCTTGCCGAAGGCTTTGTTCATTTCCTCGTACACACGCTGCGGCTTGATCGGCACGTTCTCGAAGTGCGTCTTGCGCTGCAGGGAGCCCTTGCGTGCGGTGCATTCGAACACCCAGCCGGAGTAGTCCGGCAGGGACTTCGCTGCCTGGCGCTCGCGTGCCAGCTCAATCAGCCCGTCCAGCGCCGCACCGGCGTCGGACGCTATGCCCAGGTCCGGCGAGAACACGCGGCCGATCTGGGTGGGCTCGATGTCGATGTGCACGAACTTGCGGCCGGCCGTGTAGGTGTCCAGGCCGCCGGTGTGGCGGTTGGCCCAGCGGTTGCCGATGCCGATGACGAAGTCGGAGGCCAGCATGGTCTCGTTGCCGTAGCGGTGGCTGGTCTGCAGGCCCACCATGCCGGCCATCAGCACGTGGTCGTCCGGGATGGTGCCCCAGCCCATCAGGGTGGGGATGACCGGAACATTCAGCAGTTCGGCCAGTTCCACCAGCTGCGCGGAGGCGCCGGCGTTGATGATGCCGCCACCGGCCACGATCAGCGGGCGCTCGGCTGCGGTCAGCATGTCCAGGGCCTTTTCCAGCTGGTTGCGGCTGGCCGTGGGCTTCTGGACAACGATGGGCTCGTAGGCGTCGATGTCGAATTCGATCTCGGCCATCTGCACGTCGAACGGCAGGTCCAGCAGGACCGGGCCCGGACGGCCGGAGCGCATCAGCTGGAAAGCCTTCTGGAAGGCGCCCGGAACCTGGCCGGGTTCCATCACGGTCATGGCCATCTTGGTGACGGGGGCGGCGATGGTCTGGATGTCCACGGCCTGGAAGTCTTCCTTGTGCAGCTTGGCCACGGGTGCCTGGCCGGTGATGCAGAGCATGGGGATGGAATCCGCCCAGGCCGCGTACAGGCCGGTGATCATGTCGGTGCCGGCAGGGCCCGAGGTGCCGATGCAGATGCCGATGTTGCCATCCTTGGCCCGGGAGTAGCCGTCTGCCATGTGGCTGGCGCCTTCAACGTGGCGGGCCAGCGTGTGGCGGACGCCGCCATTCTTCCGCATTGCCGAGTAGAACGGGTTGATTGCCGCTCCTGGCAGGCCGAACGCCTCGATGGCGCCTTCCTTCACCAGGATCGCGACGGCAGCGTCAACGGTGCGCATCTTAGTCATTGTGTACTCCTTGAAAAGTCTGTTTTTGGGTGTGCTGAAGGGAGGCCCGGCGAAACCATCGCGGGGCACTGTGGGCGAGCCGGCGTCGTAAATTACGACGGCGGCCGGCGTGTCCGTGTCGAAGTGCCCCGTCACCGGATCCGGTGGTTGAGCCTGTCGAAACCTACTTGCGGCCGGAAAGCTGCAGGACCTGCTTGAAGAGACCGGAGTGGTCGAGACCGCCGTCGCCCTGGTTGACGGTTGCGGCGACGAGCTGTGCGACGACGGCGCCGAGGGGGACGGCGACGTTGGCTTCGCGGGCTGCCGACGTGACGATGCCGAGGTCCTTGTGGTGGAGGGCCAGGCGGAAACCGGGGTCGAAGTTGCGGTCGAGCATCTTCTGGCCCTTCTGGTCGAGGACCTTGGAGCCGGCCAGGCCGCCGCCGAGGACCTTGAGGGCCGCGTCGGTGTCCACGCCGTAGGCCTCAAGGAAGGCAATGGCTTCGCCGAGGACCTGGATGTTGACGGCCACGATCAGCTGGTTGGCTGCCTTGACGGTCTGGCCGGAGCCGGAGGGGCCCACATGGACGATGGTCTTGCCGACGGCGGTGAGGACGGGCTGTGCTGCCTCGAAGTCGGCTGCCTCGCCGCCCACCATGATGGAGAGAACGGCGTTGATGGCGCCCTGTTCGCCGCCGGAGACCGGGGCGTCGAGGGGGCGGATGCCGGCTTCCTTTGCATCGTCAGCGAGGCGCTTGGCGACATCCGGGCGGATGCTGCTGGCGTCGATCCACAAGGTGCCCTTCTTCGCGTTGGCGAAGACGCCGTCTTTGCCGCTGACGACGCCCTCGACATCGGGGGAGTCTGGCACCATGGTGATGACGACATCGGCGTCCTTGACGGCGTCCGCGATGCTCGTGGCCCCCTGGCCGCCTTCGGAGACGAGTTTGTCGATCTTGTCCTGGCTGCGGTTGAAGCCGGTGACGGTGTGGCCGGCCTTGACGAGGTTAATGGCCATGGGGAGGCCCATGATTCCGAGTCCGATGACTGCAACGTTGCTCATTGTGGTTCCTTTACTGAAAGTCTGTTGGTGTTGCTGATTCCGGTGGTTGAGCTTGTCGAAACCTAGCGGCTGGCGCGCTGGCGGATGGCCCAGCTGAAGGCGGTTTCCGCCGGTTCCTTGTATTCGAGGCCGATGTAGCCGTCGTAGCCGAGTGCGCGGCTGCGGGCGATCCATTCGCCGAGGGGAAGCTCGCCGGTTCCGGGAGCCCCGCGGCCGGGGTTGTCGGCAATCTGGATGTGGCCGAAGTCCTTGGCATGGTTTTCGATGACGGCTGCGACGTCGTCGCCGTTGACTGCCAGGTGGTAGAAGTCCGCGAGGAGCTTGATGTTCTCTGCGCCGGATTCAGCCTTGACGCGGGAGATCACCTTGAGGGCGTCCGCTGCCGTGAGGAGCGGGTACTTGGCGGCGCCGCTGACGGGTTCGAGGAGGACGGTGCCGCCGATGCCTGCGACGCCGGCAGCTGCGGCGGCGAGGTTTTCGGCGCCGATGGCGTCCTGCTTCTCGGCCGATTCGCCGTCCACGCGGTTGCCGTAGAGGGCGTTGAAGGCCTTGCAGCCGAGGTGCTCGCCGATGCCTGCGACGACATCGATGTTGTCCAGGAATTCGGTGGAGCGGGCGGGCCAGGAAACGAGGCCGCGGTCGCCGCCGGGCATATTGCCGGCGTTGAAGTTCAGGCCCGTGAGCTGGACGCCGGCGTCCTTGATGGCGTTCTCAAACCCGGTGACCTGGGCGTCCGTAGGGACGGAGGTGTCGAAGGGCCACCAGAACTCGACGGCGTCAAAACCGGCAGCCTTCGCGGCTGCGGGACGCTCGAGCAGGGGAAGCTCCGTCAAGAGGATGGAGCAGTTCACTGTGTACGTCATCGTAGGTCCTTCCGAGGAGGGGCTTTGATCTATCTTCTCCGCTGCTTCACCCTTATCGAGTTTCCGCTTTGTGGAATTTAGATTCTGCTTTATGAAAAGTTTAGGGAAGGTGAGGGCGGGAGTCAAGGGGGCGGGTTGGGAGGGGGTTGGGACAGCAAACTCTTCCCGTCCGGGCATAAGAAACGGGCGACTCTTGGCAGAGCCGCCCGTTCGATTGATCGTACTTAGTGCCGCTTGAAGGCGTGCCTGATCTTTTCGCCCGCCTGCTTGAGGTCGGCCCGAACTGCGCGGGCCTTGCCTTCGGCCCTCATGCGGTCGTTGCCGCTGACCTCACCGGCGGCCTTCTTTCCCTTGCCGTGGAGCCTCTCCGCGGCGTTGTGGATCCTGTCACCCAAACCCATTGCGGTCCTCCTTGTGGTGCGGCCGGTTCGGCTGATTGCCGCCTATGCCGCCACTTAAATTGTAGAAAGGAATGGCCCCCACGGACCGGTGGGCAGCCTAAAAGATCTGCGGGAATGCGGGGGATCGAGGTAGTTCTGGTACCGGCCTCGCGGCTGAGTCCGGCCTTCAGCGACGCCGACGCCGGCGGGCTAATTCCCCGACGGCCGCGCCTGCCAGCCCGATGGCCAATGCCAGGAGGACGGTCGGGCCGGCCCCGCCGTCGGGTCCGAGCGTGGCCGTCAGGATCTGCCGGATCATCAGGGCCATCTCCTGCGGGTCCCGCTCCGGCAATCGTGTGCCCAGGACGTAATTGACGGAGATGAACAACGCCGGAACCACCCACAGAGCCGCCAGGTTCCCCGCCCACTCGCCGACCCACGAGCCAAAGGGCACGGCGACGAGACCAACACCCAGGGCTGTCAAAGCCCTGGACTTCGCCGCGATGAGCAGGAGCGCCACCAGGCCCGCGACGATAGCGGCTAGCACCCCTGCGAGCAGCCCGGCGAAATAGACGCCTGACATCGCTCCGTCCGCCAAGCCGGCGTCGAGCACTGAAAACGCCTGAACCGTCACCGTGGCCTGCACCGCGAGAACGCCGCCGGCTACACACCAGGCAACCAGCCGCCGTCGAGCGGGTGACCAGAGCCGCACTGCCAGGCCGGCGGCTGCCCCTCCCACGGTCATCAGCGCAACGAGCGTGGTGAGTTCGTATTGGCTCAATGGCAGGAGCGACACGGTCATCTGCTGCGGCAACACTCCCGCGCCCCAAAGGTTCTGCAGAGGAAGCTGCGCGCCGGTGACCAGCCACGGGGCCAGCCCAAGCAACCCGCCAGGAGCCCGAGCAACAGGGCGAGGGCTACGTCCTTGCCGATGGCGTGGGGTGGCATTTCGGCGCCAGAGGCAGGCCGGCACCAGGCACCGCCCGCCAAACGTCAGACGGTCCGCGGCGCCTTGGCCAGGGTCTCGCTGAGTTCAGCAGCGTTCTGCCGCACCACATTCGCCGGACGGCCCGGCTCCGCGCGCCAGCTCTCGGAGAGCGGGCCGAGGTCCACCGTGTCGAAGCCGAACTCGTCATATAGCTTCGTCACGAGCTCGCTGGCCTCGGCATTGTCGCTCGCGGTGGCCAGAGCGCGGCGGTTCGGGGTGCCGGGAGGCGTGCCGTCCGTGGTGATCTCGCTGTACCGGATGTGGTTGAAGCCCTTCGCCACCTTGGACGTGGGCAGGTGTTCCTGCACCAGCGCGGAGGACGTGGTTTCGCCGGCGTCGAGGGCCGGAACATGGCCGTCGCGCTTCCAGTAGTAGTTGCCGGTATCGATCACGATCTTCCCCGTGAGCGGCTCCACGGGGATGCTGCCGAGGCTCCTGAAAGGAATGGTCACGACGGCGCAATCGCCCGCCGCTGCTGCTTCGGCCGGCGTCGCGGCCCGGGCACGGGGTCCCAGTTCCGCCACGAGTGCGGCCAGCGTTTCGGGGCCGCGGGAATTGCTGATCACCACGTCGTAGCCGAGTTCCACCGCTTTGCGGGCAACCTGGCTGCCAATGTGTCCTGCGCCGATGATTCCGATGGTTGTCATATCCGGGGCAACACCGGCGCCCGCAGGGATATTTCGTTCGTTACGCCCTGCGACGGCATGCCAAGGCTAAGTCTCTACGGAAGGGGGAAGCAACGTTTCTCTCTGGCGGGAGAGCCGGTTCCCGGACACACCGTGATCAACGTAGAGGTTGTCGCGTCGGACGCCGGCGGCCAGAAGATCCGCCTACTGCCGGTCGGTGGACTGCTGCCGCGTCGAAACGCGTGCATAACCGATCAGTTTCGTCATGGACTGCTCCGACGTGTCTCGTAGCTAGCGGTGGATACAGCGATTCAACCAGAGGGTTGTGAGACATAGTTACGAGAATCGCTGGCCGCGGACGAACTCGTACGATTGTGTCATTTTCAGAAGTCGTCTGCACGGAATTTCTGAAGTCCCCTGCACTCGTCCCCAGTTGGGGTTCCCGTGCGCGCAATCCGGAGGCTGAGCGAGAACTTTTCCGAGTGGGGCAAATGTCGAGGATCCACGTGCGCCGCCGACAGAGGCAGTGCCCGCCCCGCGCGGCCGCAGGTTTCGCTGTCCGTTGGAAGGCCCGACCTACTGGAAGGGTGTCCAGAGGATCACGGGACCTGGGGATGCACGGTGCTGGTGGGTCGTAGTGCGATGAGTGGAACGGAAAGTTCCGAGCTGCTCTCGGTCGTCTTGAATGATTCTGTAGTAGCCGACGAGTCCTCGGCTGATTCTCAGTGAAGTCACCGTCCGTGCACTGGAAATGGGTGCCTGTTATTTACCCGCAGTATGCGCCGGTGGAGGCGCTGTGGACCAGCTTGGCGTACTTGGCGAGCACACCCTTGGTGAACTTGGCCGGCAGGGGCTCCCAGCCGATCTTGCGGGATTCGAGCTCGGCCTGGTCAACCAGCAGGTCGAAGCTGCGGGCCGCGATGTCCACGCGGATCCGGTCCCCGTCCTTGACGAAGGCGATGGGGCCGCCGTCCACAGCTTCAGGGGCCACGTGGCCTATGCAGAGGCCGGTGGTTCCGCCGGAGAAGCGGCCGTCGGTGAGGAGCAGGACGTCCTTGCCGAGGCCGGCGCCCTTGATGGCGCCCGTGATGGCGAGCATTTCCCGCATGCCGGGGCCGCCCTTGGGACCTTCGTAGCGGATGACCACAACGTCGCCGGCCTTGATCAGACCCTCATCCAGGGCGGCCAGGGCACCCTGCTCGCGCTCGAAGACGCGGGCGGTGCCCTCGAAGACGTCGGCGTCGAAGCCTGCACTCTTCACCACAGCACCCTCGGGGGCCATCGTGCCGTGCAGGATGGTGATGCCGCCGGTCTTGTGGATCGGGTTGTCCAGCGCACGGAGGATCTTGCCATCCAGGTCCGGCGGGTTGATCGCAGCGAGGTTCTCGGCCACGGTCTTGCCGGTGACGGTGAGGCAGTCACCGTGCAGCAGGCCGGCGTCGAGCAGTGCACGCATGATGACCGGCACGCCGCCGATCTTGTCGACGTCGGTCATGACGTAGCGGCCGAACGGCTTCAGGTCGCCCAGGTGCGGGATCTTGTCGCCGATGCGGT
>NZ_JBTNDX010000039.1:0-24579 GCF_054510755.1 Pseudarthrobacter sp. MDT3-1
ATGATGTCTTCCTCCGACTTGTAGAGCACTGTGAGATAATTCACCTTGTAAACACCAGTCTGTAGTGGCAGAACCACGACCCGGTGTCCCAATTTGGAACACTGCAACGGCGCTTGCGATTGGGGGTTTGATACCCGGACGGCAATAGTCCGAACCGCCCGGTCCCATCGGAAGGTGAACACTCAGACGTACGAACGAACATTGCAAGGGTTCACAAATGACCGATCCCGTAAGGGAAGCGCGCGAGCAGCTGATTCGCGTAGGACTCACCGGCATCTACCACGCTGACACCGTGCCGGATCTCATCGTGCGTAGCTGGCGCAGATCATTAAGTAGCTCGGTGGAAGCTTCTGCACCTCCGCAGCGCTTCCGGGACGTGGATACGGACACGTTGCTTGGCAGGGCGGCCGTGCCTGTTTTAGACCGTTGGCAGCACCAGTTGGCAGACACTGGAACCACACTCTTCTTGAGCGATCGCGGCGGCAGCATCGTGGATAGGCGGACGAGCGACGGCAGTGAGCGACGGCGCCTGGACAACATGCACGCAGCAGAGGGCTTCGACTACTCCGAGGACGCCATCGGCACCAACGCCTTGGGAACCTCCATGGTCGAGAAACGGCCGGTGTTCGTCAAGGGCAGCCAGCACTATAGTGATGCGCTGGCCACAAATGCCTGCGCGGCGGCGCCCATATATACGCCAGCAGGCCTAGTTGTGGGTTCTATCGCTTTAGGCGGACCCATGGAGGATGCCAATCCAATCATGCTCTCGCTCACGCGGGAGATCAGCCAACAGATCGAGGAGAGGCTTCGCACCTCTTCCAGACCCCAAGACCTTGCACTTGCGATGTCTTTCATGCGCTTTTCCAGTTCCCAGCGTCCCACGGTCGTTCTGGACCACGAATCCATTCTCGCCAACACGCCCGGATTGCCGTACGTAAACGTCGCTTCGCACGTGATGCTGTGGGAAGTGCTCAACACCCACAACTGGTCTTCTGCGCCCATGCTTCGTCGCCAACTTGAGGGGACAACGATTGAGATTACGGCCCGCAGGGTCACCGATGGCCCACGCGGTCATTTCGTGGTGCACTTTTCCGAGCCGGATGCGCTGCCTCACGGCGGGCGCCATGAAACGGGCGTACTGGGCCGCGGTGAAAATTCTCTTGTGGCACCGCCAAGGACAAAGGCGTTCGGGGTTGCTGTCGCTGTCGTCGAGGGGCCGCCTGGTTCCGGGAGACTGACGGCGGCCGCGGACCTGCGTGCAAGCTGGGGCAGTACTGGAACGCCGGAAATGTTTGTGATCGCATCCGAGTCCCGAGTTCCGTGGAATCAGGTGCAAGATCTATTGGAGCGCGGCTTGGACGTCATCGTGCGCCGCGTCGAGGAGATCAGCACGGACGAATTTCTTGCATTTACCACTGTGTTGAAGGCAGCCGGGAAGAGACTCGGCTCTGACGGCCGGTCGGGACGCCTGTTCGTTACTGTTTCGCGTGAACATGCCTCTCCGGATGTTCAAGTTCTCATGGACAGCATCGGCGCAACGGCACGAACGTTGCCCCTGAGTCAGGCCCCTGAACGAATTCCGGGTTTGGTGACGCGAATACTCAATGAGGTGGATCTGGATTCACGGCACACCATGTCTCCGGCCGCGCTACAGTCACTGGTCCAATGGAACTGGCCCGGTAACATTGCCGAGTTGGCGGAGACTCTTTCCCAGCTCGTGCGTACGGTAAACGCTTCCGTGATTGAGAGACGGCATCTGCCTAAGCACCTACAGCAGGCTCCTCCGCGGCGTCACTTGTCACTCCTCGAATCCGCTGAGCGGGATGCCATCATCAGGGCGTTAGACGCTGCTGGCGGGAACAAATCTGAGGCCGCGGAATTGCTGGGGATGGGAAGGACCACACTTTACCGCCGCCTCCGGCAGCTTGGACTCGAGTCGGGGGAGGCGACCCTGTAAACCGACGTCACTCGTATGGGGGCTGAATGCGGAACGCTTCATCGAGATTCATGACTTCATGGAGAACGGCCTTCACAGCCGGATTCGTGTCATTCCGGCGCCAAGCCGCCCTGAGATCTACATCGGCCGTCGTATCGTCCAGCGGAATAAAGACGATGTGGGGATCGGTTGCGTTGACTGCTACTGAGGCCAATGTTAGGTGGCATCCGACTTCAGCGCTGACGAGGGCCAATGCCGTCTGCGTGTCGGGTGCCACCTGAACGATACTAGGAACGAATCCGTTGTCCCGCGCGAGACGTCGGAGCCGGTCGGGAAGCACAGCCCCCTCATAAGAAGGGAGCGAAACAAAGCCCTCCGCCGCCAGCTGGACGATCGCCAATCGACGGGCTCCCGCCAGTCGGTGGGTGTCGGGGAGAGCGATGACCAGTGAATCCCGCGACACCACCTTGGAAGCGACTTCTGCCGGGATCACGTCCCAGCGTCCGAAGGCGATGTCCGTGTCACCCTGCACAAGCTTGGTCATTGCGGGCTGCGCGAAATTCTGGCTGGAAAGGTCCAACTGAATCCCTGGGCGTTGGGACCTCACCAACCGGGCAAGCCGCGCAACGAGTTGGTGCGTTGAGACACCGGCGAAAGCTATGCGAACAAGGCCCGACTCGCCGCCATCAGCCGAACGGACCGCATCCTCCGCGCGACGCAGGGCTTCAAGGACTTCGGTGGCAGGCCCTATCAACGCCCGACCGCTGGACGTCAGTTTCACGGATCGAGTTGTCCGGTCGAGGAGGCGGGAACCCAGCTCAGTTTCAAGTTGCTTGATGGTCCTGCTGAGCGGCGGTTGGGCAACGTGCAGGCGTTCCGCTGCGCGGCCGAAATGCAGTTCGTCCGCGACAGCAAGAAAGGCAACAAGTTGGTTGATTTCCACTGCATCTCCTCCGCACATTATTGACGCAAGCGTATCACTGGGGTCCTTGTTTCGGAGAAAGGGGTAACAATCGACTTGGCTATTCGGGCGACTGCGTCCAGTCGAAGAAGCCCTTGCCGGTCTTCCGGCCCAGTTCGCCGCGGGCCACTTTGTCGCGCAGTATCTGCGGGGGTGCGAACCGCTCACCCAGCGTCTCGTGCAGGTACGTGGCGATGCCTAGGCGCACGTCCAGGCCCACGATGTCCGTGGTGCGCAGCGGCCCTGTGGGGTGTTTGTAGCCGAGGACCATTGCGTTGTCGATGTCCTCAGCGGAGGCGACGCCTTCCTCGACCATCCGCATCGCTTCGAGGGCGATCGCCACGCCCAGCCGGGAGGACGCGAAGCCCGGGGCGTCATTGACCACGACGGCGGTCTTGCCCAGTCCGTGGACCCAGCTTCGGGCCTGCTCAACGAGTTCGGGGCGGGTCTGCTTGCCGATGACCACCTCTATCAGGGTGGAGGCGGGGACCGGGTTGAAGAAGTGCAGTCCGAGGAAGTCCTGGGGCCGTGCCAATTCCTCGGCCAGCCCGGACACGGACAGTGAGGAGGTGTTCGAGGCCAGCACCGTGCCCGGCGTGAGCTGCTCCTCGACCCGGCGGAGCGCTGTGACCTTCAAATCCCAGTCCTCCGGGACGGCTTCCACCACCAGTTCGCGGTCCGCGAAGGCCGCGTAGTCCACGGAAACGGAGAGGCGGGAGACCATCTCGTCGAGATTGCCACCCGGATTGCGCTCGATGGATTTCGCGGCGGAGGACTTGACCCGCTCCCGGCCTGCCTGGGCGGAGGCTTCGTCGCGTTCCACAACCACCACGTCGGCCCCAATGATGAGGAACGCGTGGGCGATGCCGGCACCCATTCGGCCGCCGCCGAGGACGCCTACGCGCGCCGGGAATCCGGCCGGCACTATTGGGTTGTTCATTACTTCTTCTTCCTGTCGAGGAACGCCTGCATACGGTTGAACTTGGCCTGGGACTCAAAAAGCATGCCCTGGGCCAGGGTGTCGATGACGGGATGGGCTTCCCGCGGAGCGTGGAATACGGCTTTGGTGATGCGTACTGCGAGCGGATCCTGCGCCGCGATGGCGTCCGCCAGCGCGTGGGCTGCGTCAAGCAGCGTCTCCGGGTCCACGAGCTCGCTGATCAGCCCGATCGTGAGGCAGTCTTCGCCTGTGAGGACTTTGCCGGCCAGCAGGATCTGCTTGGCCATTGGCTCGCCGACGAGTTCCTTCAGCCGCCAGGTGGCACCGGCCGCGGCCAGGATGCCCAGGTTGGTCTCGGGATTGCCCATCCGCAGGGCCGGGGTGCCGATGCGGAAGTCGGCCGCATAGGCCAGTTCCGCGCCGCCGCCGAGCGCAAAGCCGTCCAGCGCGGCGATGACGGGCATGGGCAGTTTCGCGATCCGGTCGAAGATGCCGGAGTTGATTCCCGCCAGCGCGTCGTCACGGCGCCGCTCGCGCAGCTGGCCAATATCGGCGCCGGATGCGAAGACGGCTTTGGCTCCGGTTTCGGGGTTGGCGGGTGTGCCGGAGAGGATCAGGATCTTCGGTGCGCGCTCGAGGTGCGCGCACACGGCGTGCAGCTCGTTCGCCATTGCCTGGTCGATGGCGTTCTTGACTGCGGGCCGGTGCAGCCGGACCGCCAAACGGTCCTCGCGCTCCTCAACCAGCAGCGTGACGAATCCCGAGGTATCAAGGCGCGTTCCGGCGTCGTTCATTACTTCTGTCACTACACGCCTTCCAGCAGCAGGGCGGTGCCTTGGCCGACGCCGACGCACATGGTGGCGAGGCCGAGCTTGCGGCCCTGTGTGGCTTCGCGTTCGAGGCGTCCGAGCAGGGTGATGACCAGGCGGGAGCCGGAGGAGCCGAGCGGGTGGCCGAGGGCGATCGCGCCGCCGTCGTTGTTAACGGTGTCGGGTTCGAGCTTCAGTTCGCGCATGCAGGCCAGAGCCTGGGAGGCGAAGGCCTCGTTAAGTTCGACGGCGGCCAGATCGGCTACCGCGATTCCGGCGCGGGCCAGGACTTTGCGGGTGGCCGGGACGGGGCCGATGCCCATGATTTCCTGTGCCACGCCGGCGGACGCGCCGTCGAGGATGCGGGCGCGGGGGGTGAGGCCGTACCTCTTAACCGCGGCCTCGGAGGCGATGATGATGGCGGAGGAGCCGTCGTTGAGCGTCGAGGAGTTCCCGGCGGTGACCACGCTGCCGCCCTTGACTACCGGGCGCAGGGCGCCGAGGACGTCCGTGGTGGTTCCGGGGCGGGGGCCTTCGTCGGTGTCCACGATGGTTTGTGTGCCTTTGCGGCCTTTGACCGGGACGGGCACGATCTCATCCGCGAACCGGCCGGCCATGATGGCTGCCAGGGCGCGTTCGTGGGAGCGGACGGCGAAGGCGTCGCAGTCTTCACGCGAGATGTTGTAGGCGCGGGCCACTTCCTCGGCGGTCTCCGGCATGGAGAACGCGGCCTTGCCGTCGCGGGAGAGTTCCCCGGACAGGAAGGCGGGGTTGGGGAAGCGCCAGCCGATGGAGGTGTCAACGACGGCTCCGGGTTTGGCGAAGGCTTTGTCCGGCTTTTCCATGACCCAGGGGGCACGGCTCATCGACTCCACGCCGCCTGCGACGACGATGTCCGCGGCGCCGGCCTTGACCATGTGCGAGGCCATGATGATGGCGGACAGGCCGGAGGCGCACAGGCGGTTGACGGTGATGCCGGGGACGGTGTCGGGGAACCCGGCGAGCAGCCACGCCATTCGGGCGACGTTGCGGTTCTCCTCGCCGGCACCGTTGGCGTTACCGAGGATCACCTCGTCCACCACGGCCGGGTCAATGCCGGCGCGTTCGACGGCGGCGCGCACCGTGAGTGCCGCTAGATCGTCTGGACGCACGGAAGAGAGCGAACCGCCATAGCGGCCCACGGGCGTGCGGGCGCCGCCAATTAGAAAGGCCTCAGCCATGTTTTGCATTCCTTTGTTCGTGTCGCTGGCGTTCTGCCGCGGTCATTTGTCGCGATCCGCGATGGCGGACCGGGAAGCTTAGTTGAAGGCGGAGATACCGGTGATGTCGCGGCCCACGATGAGAGCCTGCATGGAGTCGGTGCCCTCATAGGTGGAGACGACTTCCATGTCGGTCATGTGGCGGATGACGTGATTCTCCAGCAGCAGGCCGTTGCCGCCGAGCAGCTCACGTGCCTCGTTGCAGATCCATTTTCCCTTTTGGGCGGTTGCCATTTTGACCATCGACGCCTGTGCGACGGTGAGCTGGCCCCGGTCCGCGAGTTCGGCCATGCGGTTGCACAGCAGCTGCATGGTGGTGAGTTCGCTGAGCATGTTCGCCAACCGTGACTGCACCAGCTGGTACGACGCGATCGGTTTGCCGAACTGGATGCGGGTCTGCGCATAATCGGAAGCAATTTCGAAGGCAGCCATGGCATGGCCGACCGCCTCCCAAGCTGCGCCGCCCCGGGTTGCCTGAAGTACGCGGGACACGTCACGAAACGAGTGGCATCCCTCAAGCCTGTTGGCCGCGGGCAGGCGCATTTCCTCGATGACGATGTCGGCCTGGAGGATGGCACGTTTGCCCACCTTGCCGGTGATCACGGTGGGGGAGTAGCCCGCCGGGTACCGGCCGTCGTCGTCCTTTTCGATGACGAACGCGTTGACGTTCCCGTCCTCGGTGTTGCGGGCGAACAGGACAATGACGTCCGCGACGTGCCCGTTGCCGATCCACCGTTTGTGGCCGCTCAAAACCCACTGGTCCCCGTCGCGGCGGGCGCTGGTCTCCAGGGCGACGGAGTCCGAGCCGTGGTCCGGTTCGGTCAGGGCGAAGGCTCCTGTTTTTTCAATCCGGGCCAGGGCTGGGAGCCAGCGTTCTTTTTGCTCGTCGCTGCCGAGAATGTTCAGGGCCCCCATACAGAGATTCGAGTGGATGCCGAGGAAGGTGTTGAGGCTGCCGTCGGCGCGGGCCATCTCGCGGGCCACCATGCCGGCGGCCTTACGGCTCATACCCGGGCATCCATAGCCCTGGATGATGGTGCCGATGATTCCCAGCTCGGCTAGCGGCGGCAGCAGTTCGGTGGGGAACTCGGCCTTCTCCCAGTATTCGTTGATGACCGGCAGGACACGCTGCTCGGCGAACGCACGGACCTTGTCCCGGATGACGATCTCCTCGGGGGTGAGGTCGTCATCCAACAGGAAGTAATCGGAGAGCGTTGTGCGCTGATCAACTGTGGTTGTCATGATTGAACTTTCTGTTCTTAAGCTTGCTGGAACTGTGGTGATGCTGCGGCGGGGACTGCTGCTCCTGGGGACGCTGAGCGTAGCCACGCGAGAATGGGCTCTCGGTGGGCATTGTGATCCGGCGGGGCCATGTCGTAGCTGACCGGAGTTTCGGAGAAGGTGATGGGGTTGCGGATCCCCGGCAGAGCAGAGTCGCCGGTACCTACTGTGACGACGGGCTCCAGGCCGATCCGTTCGGCGAATTCAAGGCCCTGGCGGACGTCGTTGATCGGCGCGCAGGGGATCTGAGCCTCTGTGAGGACCTCGAACCATTCGGCGGAACTTCGGCTGCGGAGGGCCTTCAGCAGCAGTGGCCTGAGAGCCTTGCGGTTGAGGCTGCGCTGGGGAGCCGTGGCGAAGCGGTCATCGCCGGTCAGGGCCGGCGTGCCGAGCGCCTGGCAGAGCCGGCGGAACTGGGGGTCGTTGCCGATGGCGATCACAATGTCGCCCTCGCCCGTGGCCAGCGGCTCATAGGGGTAGATGCTGGGGTGTTCGTTCCCGAGCCGGGTGGGCACACTGCCGCTGAGGAGGTATCCAGCGGTCTGGTTGACCATGCCGGACAGGGCGGAGGACATCAGGTTGACTTCGATCCGCTGGCCTTTTCCGCTGCGCTGGCGTTCCTGGAGGGCGGCCAGGATGCCGATGGCCGCGTGCAGGCCGGTCATCACGTCAAACACGGCCACGCCGGACCTGTATGCGGGAGTCTCGGGCGAGCCGGTCACGCTCATGAGTCCGGACATAGCCTGGACCAGGAGGTCATAGCCGGGGAGGGACGCGCCGCCTGCCGTCCCGAATCCGGTGATGGATGCGTAGATAACGCCGGGGTTTGTTGCCGCGACAGTGTCATAGTCCAGGTCAAACCTGTTCAGGCCGTTGGGCTTGAAGTTCTCCACCACCACGTCCGCCTGACCGGCGATCTCCTGGGCAATGCGCCGGTCCTCGGGGTCCTGGAGATCGAGGGCGATGGAGCCTTTGTTCCGGTTAATCGAGAGGTAGTAGGTGGACTGGCCGTCCCGGACGGGAGGCTTCCATGCCCGCGTTTCGTCGCCGTCGGGGCTTTCGATCTTCACCACCGTGGCGCCCATGTCAGCCAGCAGCATGGTGCAGTACGGGCCAGCAAGCACGCGGCCGAAGTCGGCCACGAGGAGCCCGGCAAGGGGTCCGCTGCCGGTGCGGCCGAATATGTCAGAGCCGAGCGGCGCGTCTGGTGCCGCGGACTCTGCAGCCCGATGCCTTGCACTGGGGGGGCTTGTTTCAATCGTCACGATGCTCCTCGAAGTCTTCGTCGCAGGATCTATGCCTTGGGGATCCGGACGAGCTTTTTATTGGCGAATTCGTTGATCCCGTACTGGGCGAGTTCACGGCCGACGCCTGAACGCTTGACGCCGCCAAAGGGCAGGTCGGGGGCGCTGCGGCTGATGCTGTTGATCCACACCATGCCGGTTTCCAACTGGTCGGCGAGCTGCTGGGCGTAGTCGACGTCGGCGGTGTAGATGGAGCTGGACAGGCCGTAGGGGGAGTCGTTGGCCAGGTCGATGGCAGCCTCGGGGGAATCCACACGGAAGACCACTGCTGCCGGGCCGAAGATCTCTTCCGAGTAGGCGCGCATCTGGGGTGTCACGCCGGTCAGCACCGTGGCAGGGTAGTAGGCGCCCCGTCCGTCTGGGCCGGCACCGCCCGTGAAAGCGGTTGCCCCCTTGGTGACGGCGTCCTGGACCAGCTCGTCAATTTCTTTGACGGCGGACTGGGAGGACAGGGGACCGAAGGTCGTTTTTGCATCCGTGGGGTCACCGGGCGTGATCCTGGACATTGCATCGGTGTAGCGCTTCAGGAATTCGTCGTAGATGTCGCCGACGATGATAAAACGTTTGGACGCTGTGCAGGCCTGGCCGCCGTTGTACATGCGGCCGGAAACGGCGCCGGCCACGGCCTTGTCCAGGTTGGCGTCCGGCAGCACGATGAACGGGTCTGAACCGCCCAGCTCCAGCACGTACTTCTTCAGGTGGCGTCCGGCGACCTCGGCGACGGCGGATCCGGCCTTCTCCGATCCCGTCAGGGAGACGCCCTGCACCCGCGGGTCCGCGATCATTGTGGCGATCTGGCCGCTGGTGGCAAACGCGTTGATGTAGACGTCGGCCGGCAGCCCGGCATCCCGGAAGACCGATTCGATGGCCAGCGCCGACTGCGGGCAATTGCGGGAGTGCTTCAGGATGACGGTGTTGCCGAGCGCGATGTTGGGCGCGGCGAACCGGGCCACTTGGTAGTACGGGAAGTTCCACGGCATGATGCCAATGAGGGGTCCGATGGGTTCGGTGCGGACCACAGCCCTGCCGGTCCCCTTGACGTCCAGGGGCTCCTCGCGGAGGAAGCGCTCGGCATTGTCCGCGTAGTAGTCATAGATGGAGGCGACGAGGGCAACCTCGCCCTTGGCCTCCGCCGTCGGCTTTCCTACTTCAAGGGTCAGCACGGCGGCCAGCTCGTCGGAGCGTTCGCGGTGCAGCTCGGCAACCCGGCTGAGGATGGCAGCTCGTTCGGCGAGCGGGACGGCGCGCCATTCACGATATTGCGTGAATGAGCGCTTCAGCACGTCCTGTACGTCCTCGTCGCTGAGGGACGCGAACTCGGCAACGCGTTCTCCGGTTGCCGGGTTGGTGGTTGCGTAATTGCTCATCGTCCTGAACTCTTTCTGAAGGCAGTGTGTGTTAGTGACTACGATCCCAGCTGTCGGCTATACAGTCCAATACTTATTAGGGCGCTTATTGATGACAATTTCGTAATAGTCATCAAGGGGAGTGCACGCTGCAATGACAAGATCTTTGCAGCGATCTGAATAAATCCTCCGTGAAATAGGTATTGGACGGCAGGTGGCTTGGATGCCACTCTGATTCGACGGGCGTCGTCTGCCCAAAAGTCCCCTTGCAATAAGGAGTCACCTCGCCAGCCGGGCTGCAGGGGGAGCCGGCCTGATCATGGTGGAGGCCACGGCTGTCCGGTTCGATGGGCGGATTACGCAGTGGGACCTCGGGCTGTGGAACGCTGAACAAGAGAAAGCCTTCGGCCGAATAGCCAGGGGCATTCGCGAACATCGTGCGGTCGCTGCCATCCAGCTCGCACCTGCCGCCCTCAGAGCGGCCAACAGGATTTTGGCCGCCCGCCTAAATGGCCTCCGGCGAGCGCTTTTCCCCAGTTTTTCCAGGGTTTTTCTAACGCCGATAGTTGTCTTCGTACGTCAGATGCCCAGGGATTGCCGAATCCAGGTGATTTCGGCACGGCTGGCGGCCTGGCCGATGGTGAGCATGCCTTTGCGGTAGACGTCCTGTATTTCTGCCCGGCGCAGCGGGCGGCCGTTGTCGTAGAAGAAGCTGGCTGGGGCCTCGAGGAACTGGAGGCGGCGCCGGAGTACGTCGTGCTGGTCGTTGATGTCGGGAAGCTGGGACAGGAAGGCGAGAACGACCATAAACTTGCCGAGGTCGGTCACGTCGCCGGCTGATGCACTCCGCAGTCGCTGGTGGAGTTCTTTCCTGCCCTCTGGTGTGAGTTCTAGCGTGTGGCGCTGCGCGGCGCGTCCCTTCTCGACATGCTGGACGATGGCGCCGGCTTTGATCAGGCGTTGGATGGCCGGGTACAGGCTCCCGTCACTGATTTCACGGGCGAAGCCGTACAGTTCGTTCATTTTCCGGCGCAGTTCATATCCGTGGAGCGGGCCCTCTGCGAGGAAGCCCAAAATCATCAATTCCAGCACGAACGCCATGCTACATGACATGAATATGTCGAAACGAGGCATTAGCTCGTCGTTACCTCGTTTCGAGGTATATGCTGGGGTCTTGCATCCTCCGTCGAAGGACCTCCCATGCCCTCATTGCTTGTCCTCGGTTCTGGCAGGCCGGGTCTTTCCCGCGGCCGCCTCGCCATAGCTGTGGTCTCGACCGTGGTGGAGTGGTGCGACTTCACCCTGTTCCTCTTCCTGAGTTCAGTGCTGTCCCGGGTCTTTTTGGTGACAGCCCGACGGGCGTCCTGATGACACTGGCGACGTTTGCTGTCTCGTATCTGCTGCGGCCTGTGGGCGGGCTGGTGTTTGGGTACGTGGGTGACCGGTGGGGGAGGCGCCCGGTTCTTCTGGCGTCGATGGCGTTGATGTTCCTGGCCACGGCCGGGATGGCTGCTTTGCCCACATTTGCCCAGGTGGGTGAACCGGCGGCCTTGTGGCTTCTTGCCCTTCGTTGCGTTATGGCGTGCTCTGTTGGCGGCGAATACACCGGGGTTATGACCTACCTCCTGGAAAGCAGCACGGCAAGGAACTTCGGACTGGTTACCTCATTGGCTGCGGCGGCCAGCGAAATCGGTGCGTTGCTGGCGGCCGGCATTTCGGCCCTGACGGTTCTGTCGCTTTCCGCTTCCCAGGTCGAGGAGTGGGGGTGGCGGATCCCCTTCGTTGTGGGCGGCGTTCTCGCTGCGGTGATCCTGGCTCTCCGGTCGACCCTCCCCGAAACGCCGTTGTTCCTGCAAAGCCGGCTGGCAGCACAGCGGGAGCCAATAGTACGTATTTTGCGGCGTCAGTGGCGTGCGGTAGTTCGTACGTTCTTCATTTCGGGACTGTGCTCGGCTGCCTATTATGTGGGGTTCATCTATCTGCCCACGTACCTGATTTCGGTCCAGGAATGGAGCGAATCCTCGGCCATGGGTCTGGCAACGCTTGCGGCCAGCGTCGTCGTCCTTGCTTCTCCTGTGGCAGGTTGGCTGTCCGACCGGTATGGGCGGCGTGCCACTCTGTTGGTCCTTGCGGCTGCGGCGATTGTGCTCCCGGTCCCGATGTTCGCTGCGGCCGGCCAACCGAACGTGGAAGTAGCGGTCGCGGCGGTGGTGGTGCTTGCGTGTCTTGCGGGCAGCCTCAGTGCCGTGGGGGCGTCGGCGATTCCTGAACAGTTCGATGTCAGGGGGCGCCTGACCGCCTTGGCGATCGGCGGGACTGTTGCCACCACGATCTTCGGCGGCATCGCTCCCTACGCCGTGCAGACGCTTACTGAATCGACCAAATGGCCCCTTGTGCCCGGACTCTTGATAACGGCCGTTGCGCTCGCAGCCATCCCGGCCATCCGGCGCGGTCCCGAGACTGCTGCGCGCCAAACAGAACCATCCATGGCTAACCCAGTGAAGCTGGATATTTCACATGACACCGATTCACAAGGAGTGAAGGACCATGCCTGACCTGATGCGCGCCGTCGTCCTCGACGGACCCGGGGGCCCGGACGCCCTGAAAATACGGGAGGTGCCCCGGCCAGTTGCCAGGCCCGGTTGGGTCCTAGTGAAGGTCCATGCTTTCGGTCTGAACCGTTCCGAACTGCATTTCCGGCGTGGTCTGGGATCCTTTGGCTCCTTTCCCCGCATCCCCGGCATCGAAGCCACGGGCGTGGTGGTGGAGGCACCCGGCGGAGAGTTTGACGCGGGGAGCCAGGTGGCCGCCCTGATGGGCGGCATGGGCAGAACGTTCGACGGCGGGTACGCCGAGTACGTCACGGTGCCAGCGTCGAATGTCGTCCCGTTCACAAGCCATCTTGACTGGGCCATCCTGGGTGCAGTTCCGGAAATGCTGCAAACCGCCAATGGATCGCTGACCGTCGGCGTCAACGCCGCCCGCGGCAGCAGCCTCCTGATCCGAGGCGGCACCTCATCGATCGGCATGGCGCTGGTCGTCCTGGCCAAACGCCGCGGCATCACCGTCCTCGCCACCACCCGGAACTCCACAAAGGCGCAGGCACTGCTCGACGCCGGAGCAGACCATGCCATCATCGACACCGGAAGCATCGCCAAAGTGGTCCGGGAGATCTTTCCCGATGGTGTGGGCGGCGCTGTTGAGCTCGTTGGAACGCCGACCTTGCACGACACACTTCGGGCCACCGCGGTGCACGGGGCGGTGTGTTTTACAGGCATGCTGTCGGACGAGTGGACGGTGCCGGACTTCTACCCCATTGATTACATCCCCAACGGTGTGCGGCTCACCGCCTATTCAGGCGGTGCCCAAGACCTCCCCGGAGCCGTCCTCCAGGAATTCCTCGACGCGGTGGCAATAGGGGAGGTGCGTGTTCCGATCGGGAAGGTCTATCCCTTTGAGGACATTGTCCAGGCGCACCAGGACATGGAGGACGGCTCGGTGACCGGCAAGCTCGTGGTCACGCTCGGCGGACAATCCGACGTTCCCTAGGGACATTCCGAGGAAAGGAACTCATGATGAACGATCTGAAGCCGAACAGCACGGCGGTGCGTGCACTGGAAAACCTGCCCGCCGGGGCCTCGCTGAACTCCGTCACAGCCGAGAGCGTCAGTGTTGCAGGCCGTCAGGCACTTCGCATCGAACTGACCGACGCCGCCGCCTCAGGCGTCCCTGGCATCGACTACATAGACCAGCCCACATTCGTCCTGATACCCGCGGATTTCGAAAATGGCACCGTCGAAGTCGATGTGCTGAGCCGGCTCAGTGCGAATGCGCCCGACTTTGCGCGGGCATTCGCTGGCCTTGCCTACCGGATAACGGACAGCCTGGACAGCTTTGAGGCTGTCTATATCCGGCCTCTCAATGGGGCTAAGGTTGACCCGCCGGGGCCTCGGATAGACCGTGCGGTGCAGTATTTCGCGTACCCGGAATGGAAGTATGAACGCCTCCGCGAGGAGTACCCGGACGGCCGCTACGAGTCCGGGGCCGACATCGGCCCGGACGAATGGATCCGTCTGCGCATTGAAGTGCAGGACAGGAGTCTGCGGGTCATGATCGACGGGACGAAGATTCTGGATCTCACTGAAACCAAGGCACAGCCGGCCAGTGGCAGCGTCGGGCTTTTCGTTGACATCGGAACCGTTGCCTTCTTCTCCAACCTGTCCGTCGCGACAACGTGATCAGCGGGAGAAGCTCTCCTACTTTGACCCATAAACATCGATAGCGCCGTTCATCTTCGATATTGGACGCCGAATTAGAGGTGATCAGCCCCGGCGGGGGGTCGCCCCAGACCAGGTGGGAGCCGAGGACGGCGTTCCGGCCGGTCTGGCGCAGCTTGGTGTCCTTGCGGTCCACATGGGAGATCCGGTCCATGACGTCCCAGATGAACGAGACCGGGTCGATACCCTGCCACATCGGAATGCCTGCGCGCCCGCCTCAACGCATTCCCAGAACGGAAACTCGAACTCTCCACGGAGAGCAAACCTCAGACACCAACTGGCCCTCGCTTTGGGACATTGGCCGCGACGGAAGTCAGCGGACCCTAAGGAAGCGTCACTGGGCAATCACCGTCCGGCGCGCAAGCAATGTACAACTGACCTCCGGAGCCTGAGGCGCCAGCGCTCTGGTGAGCGGACACCCTCGACGTAACGTGTTCAAGTTCTGTACATAGCGCGGATCCCGGGGGTTTCTACGCAAGAATCCAATAACTCGGGCTAGAACCTGGGAACAGGTCAGGAATACGCCCGCAGCCCTACGAAGCACGTGGAACGAAATGGCGTTGCCCCATACACAGAATTCTCTGTACCCTCTCCTGCATTTCTAGCCCGAACCCACTCTATTCAAAGGAGCATAGAAAATGCATCATCCGTATCTGGCTACATGGAGAAAAATCGCTGTCGCGGTTTTGGCTGCCGGTCTAATTACCACTACTGCCGCTTGCGGCACTAACGGCAATCCTTCTCCGGGCGCCAACGTCGGCACCCAAGCTGCCGGCACTGGAAGCATAGATGGCGGTGGCGCTCTTTTGAAGGTTTTCATGCCTTCGACCTCGAACGTGTATCTGGCGGCTGCCTCCCAGTCAATCAAGGACGAAGCAAAGTCCCTCAATTACACCGTCAACATTGTGGAGAATAACTGGGACCAAACTGAGCAAGATCAGCAGGTCCAGGAGTGGCTCGCCACCGGTGAGCGTGCGGCCGCAGTCTTGATGTGGCCGGCCGGCGCCGCGGCCGCAACGAACTCAATTCGCCTGCTTTCTGCGCAGGCACCGGTCATCCAGTTCAACAACCTGGTCACCCCCGAGGCGTCCAAATACGTGAAAGCATACGCGGGGGTCTCGGACACGGGCATCGGCAAGGAAGCCGCACTAAACGCTCTTGCCGCCGTCGAGAAGCTCAAGGCTGAAGGGGCCAAATTTCACGGGCCCGATGGCAAGCCTAACGTGGTAGAGATCCGGTTCACTGCCGGGTACGCCGCTGGTGACGACCGAGAGAAAGCCTTCGCGGAAGCAACGCCCGGCGCGTTCAATGTGCTCGCCGTCGAACCCACCCCGACCGTTGACGCTCAGGGCGGATTCAAAGCAGCCAGCCAGGTCATTCCGCGCTTCCTTGGACAGGGCATCGACATCGTGTATGCACACAGCAATGACGTAGCCAATGGTGTCGTGCAGGCGCTGGAGCAAAACGGGCTGAAGCCGGGAAAGGACGTCATCCTGATCACCGGAACCTCTTCCGGCGACATGACGAACTTGCGCAGCGGCAAGATCTGGTCGGCTACCCTGCAGTCTCCCGTGATCGAGGGCGCACTCGTCGTTCGGACCGCTGCCCAGTACATCGCCACAGGTCAGGTGCAGCCCGGCGAAGTCACCATTGAATCCTCGTCGAACAAGCCCGAGCTCAAGGTCGAGGCCCCGCATACGGCCACGTACATGATGAACCCCCAGGTGACAGCCGAAAACAACGCCTCCTTCGACATCTGGGGCCTCTCGTTCGACAAATTGATGGGCAAATAGGACCTCACAACTGGAGTCCGTTTCCAACCGCGGAGCCTCGGATACCTCCCTCAAACGGAGCTATCCGAGGCTCCGCACCTATCCGGTGGGCGCATTTATGCACCACCCATGTAAACCGAGGAGAAACCAATGACTGGAAGCACTCCCCTCCGCCTTAAGGCGAGCGGCATCTTCAAGTCTTACGGAGCAGTGAACGCCCTGTCGGACGTGCACTTCGAGCTCCGAGCCGGCGAGGTCATGGCCCTGTTGGGCGAGAACGGCGCAGGCAAGAGCACGATCGTCAAGGTCATCTCAGGCCTCGTCTCACCCGACAAGGGCTCCATCGAGATCGACGGAGTACCAGCAAACATCTCCAGCGTCTCGCTGTCACAAGCCGCCGGAATCGCCGTCGTCCAGCAGGAGTTCAGCACGGTCGGAACGATGACGGTGGCACAGAACCTCGTGCTCGGTCAGCTAGCCGCGCCCTGGTGGTGGAGCCCCCGCAAGCTGAATGACAACGCCGTGGCGGTTCTTGAGCGCGTCGGGCTGGCAGGCATGAACCCGTCTACTCCGGTTGAGGAACTCTCAGTTGCTGAGATGCAACTTCTTGAGATTGCGCGCGTGCTTGCCAGGGATGCCAAGGTCATCATCTTCGACGAGCCGACCGCCGCCCTCTCGGATGCGGAGATCGTCCGAGTGCTTGGTGCCGTCAAACGTCTCGCGTCGGAGGGGCGGAGCGTTGTTTATGTCACCCACAGGCTGGGTGAAGTTTTCGAGATTGCTGACCGCGTTACCGTTTTCCGTAACGGCATGAGCGAGGCCCCTCTCGAGGTGAAAGAGCTCGACGTCGAGACGATTGTCGCCAAGATGATCGGCCGGGAACTGGGCCACCTCTATCCCGGAAAGGCCGCCGCAGTGGGTGAAGTCGTGATGGAGGCACGTGGACTCCGGATTCCCGAGCTCCGATCGGAGATCAATTTGACTCTCCGAAGGGGAGAGATCCTGGGGCTAACGGGGCAGCTTGGCTCTGGAACATCTGAGCTGATGGAGGCATTTGCCGGCGTCGGCGAAATTGTGTCCGGTGAAATAATCGTCGACGGCCAGGCA
Organism: Pseudarthrobacter sp. MDT3-1; assembly: GCF_054510755.1. Lineage (NCBI taxonomy): Bacteria > Bacillati > Actinomycetota > Actinomycetes > Micrococcales > Micrococcaceae > Pseudarthrobacter > Pseudarthrobacter sp. MDT3-1. The sequence continues at coordinate 16,993 of NZ_JBTNDX010000039.1, forward strand.
CTCAACACTCGCGGGCGGCAGAACGGCATCTCCGCGGGCGTCGCGTACTGCTCCGCTGATCGCAAGAAGGACGGGATCTTTGCAAGAGTTCCGATCCGCCGGAACCTATCGTCGCCCTGGCTGCACCGGTTGTCCGCAGTAGGGTTTGTAAGCGCACGGGCGGAGGTCGACGAGACGAATCGCTATGCAGGTCATTTCGCTATCGACCTCAAGCGCATGAACTCGAACGTTGGAACGCTTTCCGGTGGGAACCAGCAGAAGGTGGCCCTCGGCAAATGGCTGGGAATCAACCCGCGGGTCCTCCTCGTTGAGGAGCCTACCCGCGGCGTGGATATCGGCGCGCGCGCCGACATCTACGCGCAGCTTCGACGACTCAGCGACTCCGGGGTAGGCGTAATAGTCAGCTCCTCGGACACCAACGAGGTTCTGGGTCTCTCTGACACAATCGCCACCTATTTCCGCGGCGAACAAACATCAATCCGCCCAGCCGAAGAGTGGACCGAATCCGCCCTCGTTCGCGAAGTAATGCATCGTGAGGAAGTGAATCATGACTAGTACAGCAGCAACCATTGCCGCCAATTTCACAGCGCCATCACACCGGGGCAGCTTGGTGCGCTTCATCAACAACTACACGCTCCCGCTTCTTCTGGTGGCAGTGTTTGTTGTGTCGGCACTCAGCACGCCCGACTTCGCAACGTTTGCGAACGTCCGAGCCATTCTCATCAACACCTCAATCGTCGGGATCATCGCTGTCTCGATGACCGCTATCACGATTTCCGGCAACTTCTTCTCGTTAGGCATTGCATCGTCCACGGTGCTCGCCGGGATCATCTTCCTCGCAGTTTCAGGATTGACCGGATCGGCGCTCGCGGGGCTCGGCGCCGCCGTCCTGCTCTCGGTCGCACTCGGGGTCATGCAGGGCCTCATCGTTGGAGCGGGTCTCAACCCCGTTATCACCACCCTCGCCGTGGGTTCGGTTATCTATGGTCTGGTGGCCATCACCACCAAAGGTGCGGTGGTCACTGCGGGCAGCGTTGACGTGGCGTGGCTGGCAACCTGGACCTTCCTGGAAATCCCGCTGCCTGTCTACATTTTCGTGCTCTTCACGGCCGTTGCCTGGTTCCTCACCGAACACACACTTATCGGCCGCAACATCCACTTGCTCGGCGCCAACCGCGCCACAGCGAGGAACAGCGGCATCTCTGCCCAAGCGACTACCATCTGGGCTTTCATCTCGTTTGGGGTGGGGCTCGGAGTCGCCGGAGCACTGAATGCCTCACAACTGCATCAGATGCAGGCGAATGACCTTGCCGGACTCACCATGGACGTCATTGCGGCGGTTCTGGTTGGGGGCACGGCAGTATCCGGCGGTGAAGGATCACCCACCCGGTCTGCGCTCGGTGCGCTGCTCATTGTGGCCCTGGGAAACATCATGCTCCTGCATGGTCTCGACGCCGGCTGGCGCGTGTTCCTTGTCGGCGGCATCGTCGTCGTACTCGTCGTAGTTCTTCACGTTCTTAGAAAGGTCAGTACTCGATGAATGCAGCCAAGGAGTTCGCCTTCAAGTACGCGCTCCAAATCCTCGTCCTCATCCTGGTTATCGGCATCATGGCGGTGGTCTCGCCCAGCTTCCGTGGCGAGGCTGCGCTCTTCTCGTCGCTTGAACGGCTCATCCCGCTGGGTGTCATCGCGGCCGGGCTGGCGGTCACAATGATCGCGGGGGAGTTCGACCTCTCAGTTGCGTCGATGGCCGCGTTTGCAGGGGCTATTGCGGTACAGCTCGGTGGCCTTGGCCTGATCGCGAGCATTCTCATCGCTACAGTCGTGGGTGTACTGCTCGGCTCGCTCCAAGGTTGGGTGATTGCTCGGCTGGGAATCAGTTCGCTTGTATTCACGGTCGGAACGCTGATCCTGCTCCGCGGCGCAACCTGGCTGGCGACCGGCGGCGTCCCGGTCACCCTCACCGACTACAACCTGAGCGACGCACTCATGGTCCGGATCTGGGTCTTCACGCCCCTGTCCCTGACAACCATCGCGGTGCTCGCCGTTCTTGGCATCTTCCTGTCGCGGACGCGATGGGGCCGTGAGATATCTTCGATCGGCGGAGCCCGGCAGGAGGCTGTCGCATCGGGGGTCAAGCTCAAATCGCGTTTGGTGCTCGCGTTTGCCATTTCGGGCGGCTGCGGCGCCTTGGCAGGCGCGCTGTCGTCCTTCCGCGGCGGGTCTGCAACGCCGGATGGACTGGCCAACATGCTGCTTCTAGCGCTGGCCGCAGTCCTCATTGGCGGAGTCAGCCTCACCGGTGGGCGCGGAGGCATGATAAACGTCGCGTTCGGTATCGTGATCACTGCAGTCCTCGCCGCGGGGATGTCGTCGATCGGTGTCAAGGCCTTCGTTACCGAGCTCTTCACGGGTGTCCTGTTGCTGGTGGTGATCCTTTTGGAGTTCGCCATCGCTAAAGTGGTTGCCCACAACGCCTCTGTGAGGCGGCGCCAGCCTCACCTAGCCGTCACCTGAGAGAGAACCTTCTCACCCAAAAAGGGACAGCATGGTTCCCGGGGCGCTCCTGTCTTGCCAGCGGAGCGCCCCGGGAAATCCACCGGCGTGGTCGACGGAGTACCTGGTCCCAGAGAAATCTGGAAGATCGGGAGCCTTCCTTGGAAGGCACGGCGATAGATGCGTGAAGCGTCAAAACCGTGGTCTGCGTGGGGGAGTGTTTGCGACCCCGGCCCGGGTATGCCCTGTGACGGGTCAAGCGGCACCACCGCCTGTGTTGGCCTAAACGACGCCAGGCAAGATGTCCGAGGGGGAACGGCGTGAGCGCTTCGGGGGCGGGGCACCAGTGGTCGCTACAACAACTGTGCGCATTGGGAGTTGCAATTTCGGCAGAGATGAAAGGACCCGGGAAGTCCCGGGCGCCCCGTCGGTTTCTCGGCAACGGCGTGCGCTGATCTCCGCCCAGTCTCTTCGAGTCGGAACGGATTAAGATAGCGGACCTGATACCTGCCCGCCGCCCGTATCCAGTGCAATTGCCGCGGAGCTCGGGAGGAGTCCGTGGACTGCGAGCAGAGAGATCCGCTGCAAGGTTCAAAAAGCCTTTTGGCAACGACCGTCCACGCCGTGCCAAGCGGCAGAAAAGGGCCGTCGGTGAATCGGGGAGAGTCGCCCGCGACCTGGAGCTGCGGGGTTTCCTGCAGGCACCCAGAACAAAGCCGGCGCCCCGCCAAATTAGCAAAACGACACGCTCCGCTGTTCCGGACAACCGGACGTGCGCCTCGCGCCTGAACCGTCTATCGGGCCCTAAACGGGCGCGGAAGCCTGGATGCAGCGGTGGTTCCTCCCATCTGTCGCGGCCTGGTGCCGGCCATGTCGTGGAAAGGAGCTTTGGACGCGGCGCTCCCCGGACATTGTCAGGATCCGTGACTGCCTCGCGGGAGTAATCGGCGGCTGAGTACCAAAGCCGTGGTACGCCAATTTTCAGTCAAGCAGCTTGAGCGCTGATGCCTCGAGCTGGTTCCGTAGACGGTTTGGGCGCAGAGCAGTTCCATCGGAAGTGGACGCGGTGCCGAGTCCAAAACACCTTGCCAGGGGTCGTCGCTGAAATCCAGGAAGGCCGCGCTTAGTTCCGGGGCGCTGAGTATCGTGGAAGGCTTGGCTGGACTACTCATCCACGCTAGAAAGCAAACGTCTCGTGAGTCCGGACTGCGCTTCGTCGAGGTTGCTGAGAATGGTCGCCGAACCCATAAACCATGAGCCTTCCGCGGAGGCACATGAGCTCACCGAAGGTGCTCTGCCCTAGAACGGGACAGCGCCGATCGAGAAGTTCGATTTCCTCGTTCGGCGCTGGCCCCTTCGAAGCATCCAAGCATGTTGGTGACGTTAGACGAGTACCATACCGCCATCGATCATGATGGTCTGGCCAGTCATATAGTCGGAGTCCGAAGATGCGAGGTAGAGGGCCGTTCCAACCACGTCCTCCGCAACGCCTTTGCGGCCGATCAGGTTCGCTCCGGAAAAGGACTCGAATGCTTCGCCAGGACGGGATGTATCTCCCATGTCCATGAGGTCCAGGTCGAGCTTCTTCCATAGCGGGGTGTCCACAACGCCGGGCGCAAAGGCATTGGACGTGATTTTGTGCTTCGCCAATGCATGGGCAGCCGACTGGTTCAAAGCGGTCACCGCGAACTTGCTAGCGCAGTAAGATGCGAAATTCGGGTAACCTTGCCGGCCTGCGATGGACGATGTGACTATGAGCTTGCCACCCTTGCCCTGTTTGATCATCTGCTTAGCAGCCTCTTGCTGGCAGATAAGAGTTCCCAGGCCGTTCACGTCCAGGGTGCTTCGGAAGTTCTCTTCGGTGGTCTCCAGGAAGTGTGTCGGCTTTATTATGCCCGCAATGGCAAACATGCAGTCGAGTTGACCGAAGGAATCGACACTGGTCTGGACTGCCATGGCGACGTCGGCTCGGTCGACGACATTACCCGAAGCGGCAACGGCGCTACCGCCCGCAAGGGTGATTTCGTCCTTCACAGCGTTGGCCGCTGCAAGGTTTAGATCGAAGAGAGTTATGTTCGCCCCTTCTTTTGCAAGCGCGATGGCGATGACCCGGCCCATACCGCTCCCTGCACCTGTGATAAGGATGCTGCGTCCCTCTACACGTCCTGACATGTTGTCTCCTTCAGCTCTAGTGGGAGCATTTGATCAAGAGGCGCAGAGATCGACCGGGCCTCTCCGTGGAGCTGCCCCGTGCTGCGGCCAGAGGCGAAGCCTTCGAGCCTTATTCAACACTTCTGGTCAACTCCGTGCCGTCCGTCTCCCGGGATCGTTCCGTAACTGCCCACAAGCTCGTCGTTGAGCTGCAGGGATGTCCCGCGGTTGCGGCACATCCTCATCCTGCCTGTGGATTACCCGCAATTGATTGGAGTGTCCAAATTCTGCACAGTTCTGTCCGGCGCACGAAGATTTCCTCATGGGCGCCGGACAACTGCAGGCATTCCTAACAGTTGCCCAGGAACTTCATTTTCGGGCGGGCCGCCGAACGGCTCCCCACCGCCCGTCCGCCCCGCCGCCGGACGATAAAACAACTTGCGGCCGAACTTGGGACTCGCCTGCTGGACCGCAATACCCGTTCCGCGCTGACACTTCCACTGGACAGGCGTTGAATGCCCCTGTTACCGAGTTGCTCGTGCCTTTGCGCGGAGCCGAAGTCGCGGTCCGATCGCCGACGACGACGCGTGGACTCGTGCGGAATGCTTCGCCGGCGTTTCTACTGACCAACTAGTGGCCCAGCTTGCCAGGCTTGCTGGCGAGGCCTCATTTCGCTAACCCTGTCCGAAGGCGCAGTCATGCCTGAGTGGCCTCGAGGGCTGGCCTATGCCAACGGCCTTGTTGCCGCCATCGTAGGGCGGCCCCGGACGCGCAGATGGCGTTGGCAATGGTCAGCGCCGAAGTTGGATGCCATCTGACACTGGCGTCTGTCGCGCGTAAGGCGAAGGATCCACATGTGGTGTTCGTCCCTCCTAATGACTCCACCGCCGATATCCACCTGACGGCAGGGTGGCGTCGGGACGACACAAGTCCGGCCCTACAGGCCGTAGTGGACGAAGTCATCAGCCTCGATGGCCCGACGCGGGCCGTGACATCGGCGAAGCGCGGCCTTGAAAATCAGATCGACCCTTCGCCCGTATCAAGGCCAAGTTGGCGCAGCCGCCGATACAGGGTCGTCCTCCCCATACCCAGCAGCGCTGCGGCCTCGGATTTGTTGCCTCCGGCTGCGTCGAACGCCCTGATGATGGCCCCGCGCTCTGCCGTCTCCATCATGCTCATGTGGCGTCGTGGCGGTGACTGCTGTAGATGCTTCGGCAAGTGTCGTCGTTCGATGACTGATACTTTTGCCTCACGTACGAGGCCTGCCACGGTGTCAGCGAGTTCGCTGATATTGCCGGGCCAGTTCCACTGGACCATCGACTGCAGAGCAGCCGGCGAAATGGTGTGACGCGCTTCCGGATCAACGACGTTCAGGAGGACCTTCACCAGACCGGGAATCCTTTCCGGGCGCTGAGCCAAGCACTCAGTATGCTCCGCTGGTCCGGCGGCATCGATAAACGCCTGGGCAATCGCCGCAGCTCGGTCGCGCCAGGAGGTCAGCAACAGGCTGCTGGCACGTTGCCCAGCTGCACGCGCCTTCCGTTGCCGCTCCACGACGCCGGCGAGACTGGGGATCTCGTTCTCGGCTAGCTCCTCCACGCGCCGGATCAGGACGTCCGTGCCGCCGGCTAAGAGGCCCTCCACGGTCGTCCACGGCGGAGCCGCCGCTGCGGATACGACAAACACTTCAAGACGTGCCACACGTTCTCGCGTGGTGCGCAGCCGTCCGGCTACAGTCGCCCGTCCAGAACCACGCGGTCCGTCAACGACGACAACTGCTGGGGCGGTGTTATCCCGCCCTAGCGTGGTAATGGTCGTCTTAGAGGGCACCGCCACTCCAGAATCGTGGTCTGGAGTTTCGCCAAAATTGGAAAAATGAACCACGAAGTGTTCGCGCGGCCCATCCACGACCCTCCTTGCCGTGATCTCAATGAAAGTCTCCTCCAAATGACGGCGAAGCGTGCTGTTGGAGGACCAGTTGTGGGAGTTGATCAGTTCCCAGAGCATGACGTGTGATGCGACGTTGACGTACGGCAGTCCCGGCGTGTTGGCAAGGATGGACTCTTTGTCCATCACCACTGTGGGTCGCTGTGAGCTGGTGAAGCGCATGAAAGACATCGCCAGCGCAAGGTCTTGGGGCCTGGAGGAGGCCCGCAACCTCTCCTCGATCTGTTGGCTGATCTCCCGAGTGAGCGACAGCATGATTGGGCTTGCAGCCTCGACAGGCCCTCCAAGTGAGACTGAGCCCACGACCAAGCCTGCCGGCGTATAGACCGGGGCGGCCGCACACGCCAAAGCGGCCAATGCGTCATTGTAGTGCTGGCTACCCTTAACGAATATGGGACGCTTTTCCACCATGGAAGTCCCGAGTCCATTGGTGCCGATGGCGTCCTCGGAGTAGTCGAAGCCCTCTGCTGCGTGCACGCTGTCGAGTCGGCGTCGCTCACTGTTGTCACTGGTTCGCCGGGCCACGATGCTGCCGCCGCGATCGCTCAGGAAGAGCGTTGTGCCGGTGTCTGCCAGTTGGTGCTGCCACCGGTCGAGGACGGGCACTGCAGCCCGACACAGCAGTGAGTCTGTGTCGACGTCCTGATACCGCTGAGACGTGACGGAGCTTTTTACTGCGCTGCTGATCGATCGGCGCCAGCTTCGGACAATCACATCCGGGACGGCGTCGCTGGACCCGTACTTTCCACTTAGGCCAACGCGAATCAACTGCTCGCGAGCTTCGCGCACCGGGTCGGACATACTGCCCCTTTGCCATGTCGTATGCCGTCCGAAGGCCGTCGGGTTTATTGCCGAATGAGTATGAATCGCGACTTTTCGGGTGGATCGGAAGTGTTCCAAATTGGGACACCGGGTCGTGGTTCTGCCACTACAGACTGGTGTTTACAAGGTGAATTATCTCACAGTGCTCTACAAGTCGGAGGAAGACATCAT